>CAZOEV010000720.1:0-1798 GCA_964578915.1 uncultured Lentimicrobiaceae bacterium | reverse complement strand
ATCAATTCGACTGGACGGCAAAATGGACGCAATATCAGGCCGATAAAGTTGCTTTCGAGGAATTTGAAAGCGGCAGAACCTTCACCTGGAAACAGCTTGATCGCTTAGGCAATTTTCTTGCTGATAAATTCAGCCGTGAATATGGTTTGAACAAAGGAGATCGGGTAGCTATTTTAAGCGAAAACAGGCTCGAACTTATAAGTTTATTTGTGGTTGCACAAAAAGCCGGAATCGTGCTGGTTCCGCTCAACTACCGACTTACATCAGTAGAAATTGACTTTTTGCTCGGCGAATCAAAACCGGCAGCTATATTCTATGAGAAACAATTTGATAACAAACTAAATCAGACCGAACATTTCAACAAAATCACACTAATGCATTCACTGGAAGAGCTTGAAGCGATTTCTGAAAAAGCTTTATCAGAAACAACAGCATATCATTTTGAAAATGCCATTTTCGATGAAGGTCATCCAATATTTTTGATTTTTACATCGGGTACAACTTCTTTCCCAAAAGGGGCAATCTATACCCACAAAATGTTGTTTTGGAACAGCATCAACACCGAAATGCGACTCGATATCACCTCCCAGGATCGCTCGATAAATTGCGCGCCATCCTTTCATACCGGAAGCTGGAACGTGCTACAAACTCCCTTTATGCACCACGGCGCTTACACTTTGTTGATGCGGAAATTTGATCCACAGCAGGTATTAAAAGCACTAGAAGACTACAAAATGACGATTTTTTGGGCGGTTCCAACCATGCTGAAAATGATGGCAAATGATGCTGCTTTTGAACAAGTAAACCTTAGTTTAGTGCGCTATTTTATTGTTGGCGGAGAGGCAATGCCCATTCCGCTAATCGAAAAATGGCACGGCAAAGATATTCCCATCCGCCAAGGTTATGGCCTTACTGAGGTAGGTCCCAATGTAACTTCACTCAATCAGGAAGACGCCATCCGCAAACAAGGATCCATCGGGAAGCCAAACTTTTACTATGAAATCCGTATTGCTGATGAGGCCGGAAATGCAGTGAAAGCAGGCGAAGACGGTGAGTTTTTACTTAGAGGCCCTAATGTTACGCCTGGCTATTGGAATAATACCAAAGAAACGTCCAAAACTATTGTTGACGGCTGGTTTCACACGGGTGATCTCGTTCATCAGGACGCTGAAGGCTACATTTATGTGATTGACAGACTCAAAAATATGTACATCAGCGGAGGCGAAAACGTATATCCGGCTGAAGTAGAATTTGCGCTGCGGAAGCATCCTGACATCGAAGAAGTCGCTATTATTGGCGTTCCCGATGAAAAATGGGGTGAATCCGGCATGGCTTTTGTTGTTTTGAAAGCCAACAAACAAACAGACGCTACCCAACTAACAGCCTATTGCCGCGAGCAGCTAGCAAAATATAAAATCCCAAAGCATTTTCGGTTTGTAGAAGCACTACCCAAAAATGACGCTGGAAAAATTGACAGAAAATCTTTAAACCCAAATAGTTAAATTAAACATTCACTAATTTTAAATTTTTATCTTATGAAAACTAAATTGTTTAGCCTTATGGCAATCCTGCTCGGAATGAGCATCGTAATGACTTCTTGCAAAAAAGACGAGGACGATCCAAAAGTTCCTGCAAACTTTGTAGACGTAACAGTTTCTGCAGACAATGCTACAGCAGCAGTTTCTTTCAGTGAAGCCGTTTACAAAATGGCCGACAAAACTGGAAACCTTGAGGCCGCATCTTTTAATGTTAGCATCACTGGTGGAACAGCAACTTTAACAAGTTTCACGGTTACACA
>CAZOEV010000719.1:0-1814 GCA_964578915.1 uncultured Lentimicrobiaceae bacterium | reverse complement strand
ACCTTATGCACAGCGCGTGGATGCTACAAAAGCTGCGGTTGTTTTTACAATGGAACTTTTGGCCAAGGAGGCTAAATCGCTCAAAAACAGTATTGCTGCAGCAGATCAATTTACGGCTTCCGAAGCTTTTCGCGCCAACACCTTCCCGATAAATTTTGAAGTGGATAGGCACGATAGCAGCCTGATAGCTTTCGATGGCGTGGAATATAGCGTTGTAAAAAGTGAGCTCACTGGCGGCGATTGGTTTGTGTATGAAACGGATAAACCGGAGCAGTTTCTATTACCCATTTTTGACAAAGCCAAAGTGACAAAATCGGTAAAAATTCCGGAGATTTATCTTATTCCATCGGAATGGAAAACGGTCATTCATAAAATACAACTTCATGGCATACAATTGGATACCTTAAAAAGTGAAACGCAGTTTTTGGTTGAAAGTTATCATTTTACGGATGTTTCGTGGCAGGGAAGACCTAACGAAGGTCGCCATAAGATTAATCGTATGGCTTTTGAAACCAAAATGGAACAAAAACTTTTTCCCGAAGGAACTATTCTGGTTTACACCAATCAGCCAAAAGCAAGGCTTATAGCATATTTGCTCGAACCCGAAGCGGACGGTTCCTTGCTGGAGTGGGGATTTTTTGATGTAATTTTTGAGCAAAAGGAATATGCCGAGAGTTATGTGATGGAACCGCTGGCCAGGCGCATGCTCGACAGTATTCCCGGACTGGAGCAAGCTTTTTTGCAGAAAAAACAAAGCGACAAAGCCTTCGCCGAAAGCAGCTGGGCACAACTCAACTGGTTTTACAAACAAACACCCTGGTGGGACGAGAAATACATGGTTTATCCAGTGAGCAGACTAATGCAAAAGCCGGAATAAACAATTTGTTGTTGATAAGTCGGCTGTTAAGGCTGTAGGAAATACACCCTAAAAGGCAGTAATTTTAGGCTTTCGTTCATCAAAAAATTCCATTATGCCAGCAGCCAAGCCTAAAGCCAAAAAGATTTTTGTACTTGATACCTCGGTCATAATTTACAACCACAACGCCATTAACACCTTCGAGGAGAATGATGTAGCAATCCCTATCACGGTGTTTGAAGAACTCGATAACTTCAAAAAAGGCAATGACACCAAAAATTTTGAAGCCCGCGAGTTTATTCGTTTTATGGATCGAATTTCTGGAAAACATACTATGAAAAACTGGCGCCGCCTTAACGGACCAGAAAAAGGCCGGTTTAAAGTGTTGATGGACGAACATAGTAAACTGGATGCACGCAGTATTTTTGGAGAGGATAAACCGGATCACCGTATTTTAAATGCAGCCTTAAAACTGTCGGAAGATAATCCCGGAACAAAGGTTATTTTGGTTACCAAAGACGTAAATCTTCGGCTAAAAGCTAAAGCGCTGAATATGCAAGCTGAGGATTACGAAACTGGAAAAGTGAAAAACATTGACCAACTTTATACTGGGAAAACCCAGCTCGAAGATGTTAATCCAGAAGTTATTGATAAGCTTTATGCCGAAGGCTTTTGTGCGCTGGAAGATTTAGGCCTGGGGAAAGCAATTCCCAATCATTTTTTCATTCTGAAGAGTAATAAGAGTTCGGCCTTGGCTTATTTTAATCCAATTACAAGTCGCATCGAACGCATTGAAAAGAATGCGGTTTCGCGTATTATGCCGCGCAATGCCGAACAGGTTTTTGCTTTGCACGCGCTGCTCAATCCCGAAGTGAAATTGGTTACAATGCAAGGCATTGCGGGCACCGGAAAAACCTTGCTGGCACTGGCTGCGGCCTGGGAGCAGCGACGCAGTGTT
>CAZOEV010000718.1:1751-1822 GCA_964578915.1 uncultured Lentimicrobiaceae bacterium | reverse complement strand
AGTCGCGCCCTGACTTTATTGTGAAGATGAATATTGAATGGATTATACAGCTTTCACGGCGACACGCGTCA
>CAZOEV010000718.1:0-1651 GCA_964578915.1 uncultured Lentimicrobiaceae bacterium | reverse complement strand
GGGGACGCGCGCCAGCCCTTTGCTATTGTAATTTCCCCGTCAGGCCGCGACTATCTTGCGACAATAAAAAGTCGCGCCCTGACTTTATTGTGAAGATCAATATTGTGAGTATTATACGGCTTTCTCGTGGACACGCGTCAGGGGACGCGCGCCAGCCCTTTGCTATTGTAATTTCCCCGTCAGGCCGCGACTATCCTGCGACAATAAAAAGTCGCGCCCTGACTTTATTGTGAAGATCAATATTGTGAGATTATACAGCTTTCTCGGCGACACGCGAAGGGATTCGCGCGCCAGCCTCCAACGTGTACAATCGTTTTCTTTTAGCAATTCAGGACACCAAAATCCACTCCACCGTTGGGCGGATAGCTTCGCAATCCCGCAATATTTATCGACAACACAAAAATGCATAGAGAAGCTCAAAGCTACACAAAGGCTAAACAAGATTTATCGTAACTCTTACTATTATTGCTTTTCAAAACACTAATTAGTTAGCTTTTTTCATAAGAATAAGTTCAAGATTTATCGTTGTCTTTTAGGGTTTTTTGTAAAATCTCCTCTTCCAAGCTTCGTTGTAGCTCTTCATATTCCTCAATTTCCGCACAATTTTTTGTCGGTTCTTTTTTTATTTCCAGCACCATGGCTGCGCATAAAATGTGATCTGAACATAGATCCCGGAAGTTTTCATCGGATTGGAACAGAAAATCAATCTTCTCTTCAAAATCCGGGAATAGTTGAACAATAGAAATTATGTTTTTATGCATCAGACGTCAGCCATATTTTGATTATTGAGGCAAATGTATATCAGACTTCCCCGAACTGTAAGTGTTACACGGTTACTTAACGGTTAAAAAGGAAATGGATTTTTTTGAATATAGCCCTTGTAGCAAGGCTTATATGACTTTTTAGAAAATGATTCAATGCTGCCTATTCTAAATCGACCGAATAGCAAAAAGTTTAGTCGATACTCAGTCCCGCTTTTTTTGCTCCTTCCATAATTTGGTCGATAAGTGTTTTATCGAGCAGAAATGCATCTAAGCTTGCATAAAGCGTGCTCATAATCTCTGAAAACTTTTCATTTAATTGTCGTATATCGTCCTGAGCCTCATCATGCAACCCGAGTTGGCCTTTAGCAGCTGCTTTTGTCAAAGGATCGAGATAAACATCTACGGTTTCTATTTTGTTCGCGTATTCAAGGGCCTTTTCATAGTTTTGTTTTTGGTAATAGACCAAGAAAAAGCCTAAATAAAACCACCAGGGACAATGGGGGTTAAGGTCTAAAGACTGCGTAAGCAATACTTTAGCACGTTCATATTCTCCGGCGCAGGCCAAATTAAATCCAACACCACCCATTAAAGAAACCGAAGAAGGGTTTAGCGTTAAACTATATTCCAGCGCCTTAACTGCTTCGTTCTTGTTTTGCAAATAAACATTAAGCCATCCATATTCCTGATTAGCATGCTGGCTCTGCGGATCTATCTTTAATGCTCTTTTGGTGAGCTTAAGAGCTGTCTTTACAGGATCTTTTACCGTTGGGTAGCCCAGCGAGTGAGCGAGAACATATAGCTCTGCCAACATAGCCAAGCCGGTTGCATAATTTCAGCAATTCCGCAAGAAGCGATTTTCAAAAAAAACTCGTTTAGCGTTTAAACGG
>CAZOEV010000717.1:0-1825 GCA_964578915.1 uncultured Lentimicrobiaceae bacterium | reverse complement strand
TATGACGAACTCGACGACCGTTGGTTTGCAAGTCAATTTGCGGTGAATACCAGCAATGGCACTTTCTGGGAGTTGGTGGCCATCTCAGAAACCGGTGATCCACTTGGCGCCTGGTATCGCTATGCCTTTGAATTTGATTACTTTAATGATTAACCAAAATTTGGGGTATGGCCAAATGCTTACATTGGAACATTTAACTATTTCAATGCTAGTGCTACTCAATATGTTGGAGGTGGTGCTGTAGCCCTTGACCGAGAAGCAATGGTCAATGGAGATCCTGATGCCGAAATGATTATTTTCCCTATCTCCGGCGCTAAATATGGAATTTTGCCTGCTGACTTTGATGGTACACCTCCTCCCGATGACGAGCCAGCTTGGTTTGCTCATATTAACCGCACTGGAGACAAAAAACTTGAAATATGGAAAGCCGATATCAATTGGAGTAATCCATCTTCTTCTACTTATAGTCTGAATAACAGTCTAACTGTTGATGCTTTTAATGCCAGTGTAGGCTCTATTCCGCAGCCTGGCACAACACAAACATTGGATGCTATCGGCGGACAGTTGATGTTCAGATTGCAATACCGCAACTTTGGCGATTACAGCACTTTGGTAGCAAACCATACGGTCACGACCAGCGCAAGAGCTTCCATTCGTTGGTATGAGTTGCGTAAAGAAACTGATGATTGGTCAGTGTATCAGCAAGGAACATGGAAGCCAGACAATGATTATCGTTGGATGGGCAGCATCGCTATGAATGGTAACGGAAATATTGCAGTAGGTTATAGCGTTTCCAGTTCAGAAACTTATCCAAGCATTAGATATACAGGCCGTACTGCCAATGCGCCCTTGGGCACTTTCAATATACCCGAAGTTACAATTATTGAAGGTAGCAGGGCGCAAACCAGTATAAATCGTTGGGGTGATTATAGCGCTATGTCTGTTGATCCAGCTAACGACAGTACTTTTTGGTACACCACAATGTATGTCCTGAGTAGCAATTGGCGCACACATATTGCCTCTTTCGACTTTGGTCCTGGTTTGGCTCCTGAAATTGAAGCTGGCGAGGATAAATTTATGTGCATCGATGAAACGACTGTTTCTCCTGAAGCTACAGGCATTGCTATTGAATCAGTAGAATGGACTACCTCTGGCGATGGAATTATACTTTATACTGACAGCATGTCAACACTTTTTGCGCCAGGCGCTAACGACCGTACCTCAGGCTCAGTAAGCCTAACCATTGAAGCCACTGGATATGACGGCGCTGTAGTAGTAGATAGCTTTATGGTTTATATCAATAATTATCCTGTTGCCATTGCTGGAAATGATACCATTGTTTGCCAAGACGAAGTGATTGAGCTTTATGGCGCTGCCAACTTTGCAGATAGTACTGTTTGGAGCAGTAATGGCGATGGTTCATTTAATGATGCTAACTTGTTGAATGCTACCTATTCTCCTGGTGAGCAAGATATTATCAACGGAACAGTTGAGCTTACGCTGGATGTTTTTGCTGACGATGTTTGCGAAGGCGAAGACAGTGATGTGTTGGTTTTGACGGTGGACGAATGCACCAGCCTGAATGAAAACGATTTGCAGAATGCTGTATCCATTTCACCAAATCCAAGCAATGGCCGCTTTAGTTTTGTAGTTGAAAACCCTGGAAGAGAAAAGCTTAGCTGGGAATTGCGCGATGCTAACGGTAAAACAGTAATGAGCTCAGAGCGTGCATCAACACAAAAACGCCTAAACAAAAACTTTGATCTATCTGCTTTCGCCAAAGGAACCTATTTATTGCAAGTGCGCATGGGTAGCGACCAAATTA
>CAZOEV010000716.1:0-1827 GCA_964578915.1 uncultured Lentimicrobiaceae bacterium | reverse complement strand
CAACTATTTTAATATGTACGAGAAAATTGTGCGCGGAATCGTCAGTGTTTCTAGCCAAACACCTTACAATCCGGTGTCGAGTTTCGGGCCTAGAACCATAGGTAATTTTAGGGCAGTATCTTTCACCAATTATGTGGCTTTGACTCCTCCAGCACTTTATGCAAACAATTTTGATAATATTTTGTATTGGGAGAGTAATCAGCTTTTTATAAAGTATAATCTGTTTTGGAGCAATAGCCCCAACATTACCGAGACCAATTCAACAAAAATTGAAGATGTAGCTTTTACCACCTTTATCGACAATGAAGTAGGCTATAATGCTTTTACAACAAATGATTGGCCAACAGGCAGCACTTACTATTTTTGTATTCAGGCAGAAGATGTACAGGGTAACAAATCCATACTTTCTTCGGAAGTTTCGACAGCCTTATAATTTTTGGAAGAATGTCTTATAAAGTACTGAAAGAGATGTAATTTTGCTGAGCATGACAAAATTGAACAAATATTATTTTTTGATCATTCTTCTGTCGGGAGTTTTGGTTTCAATTCTTTTGAATTTGAAACTTCTATGGCATTTCCTGGATTTAATAAGTGATAAAGGCCTGATAAATTTTTCTGAAGATGAATATGAAAAATTGAAATATACTATTCAGCAGGCAATCGGTCAGTTTTTAATTTTTTCACTTCTTGGGTTATTTAATTTTTCTTGGAAAGATAAAGTTGTCAAACCAGAAGTATTAAACCAAACAGTGGGAATTCTATATATTATAATTGCCAACCTGATAATTATATTTTTAATAGCATTTTTCCAAACTCTGTTAATCAATTCGTTATATAAAGGCAAAGACATATTCGCGAGCATTTTTTACTATTCCTGGATTAATTTTTTTGTTTACATCCTTACCATTCCTTTGGCATATATTCTACGAATGAATAAAAATTTAAAGGAAACAAAAAACGAGAACCTGATTTTAAAAACCGAAAAAGCAAATGCCGAACTTATCTCTTTAAAAGAGCAATTAAGCCCACATTTTTTCTTCAACACATTGAATTCGCTAAGTGCTGTTATCCGAACTGCAGAGAAAAGTGATAGCCTTGAATTTGTAGAAAAGCTTTCACAAGTTTATCGGTACATCCTCGATAGCGAAAACAATAATCTTGTTATTGTAAAAGAAGAGATTGATTTTTTAGATGATTATGCCTATCTGTTGCACAAGAGGTTTGGCAATAATTTTATGATTAGCAACAGAATAAACGCCACTATTTTTAAATATAGAATACCGCCTTTGGCTTTGCAGGTTTTGCTCGAGAATGTAACAAAGCACAATAAGCTTCTTAGTTCAAGTCCGGTAAAAATATCCATAGAAAACACAGAAGAGTTTATTTTATTCAGGAATGAAATGAAAAAGAAAGAAGGCGTTGAAAGCCATGGGACAGGATTGAATAACCTGAATAAAAGATGCATGATGCTATGTGGAAAGGAAATTGAAATTGTAGAAACAAAGGACGAATTTTGTGTTAAAATTCCAATTATAAGATGAATGTAATATTGGTTGAAGATGAGTTAAGTGCAAGGCAAAATATGCTTGCCATTTTTAAGGAATTGGATTTTGATATAAACGTATTGGCTTGTCTTGAAAGCATTGAAGAAGCCGTTGAATGGATTCAGGAGCATCCAACTCCGGATTTAGGTTTTTTTGATATTCAACTTGCCGATGGAATTTCCTTTGAAATATTTGATAAAACAGAAGTATCATTCCCAGTCGTTTTTACAACTGCTTACGATGAATATGCTATCAGGGCGTTCAAAGTAAACAGCATTGATTA
>CAZOEV010000715.1:0-1837 GCA_964578915.1 uncultured Lentimicrobiaceae bacterium | reverse complement strand
AGGAAACTTCGCCGAACTGGAATAAACGTTATGATGAATTGATTGAAAAATCGATTGTGACTGACTGCTTCTATTAATAGCAGTAGCCAATAGATACTTGTTAAAAAAAAGTCGTTGATATGTCCTTTGATCGGGGTAATTCATGTACTATATGTACGATTTAAGAAATAACAACAGCAAAAACACTGTTAGAAATAGCGTTAACTGATTCAAAACAATAAAGAGAAAACTCTTCGCTCGTGAATACTGAAAATTTTAACGTACTATTAATCAGATTTTTAGGTTGTTAAGTGATTTAAAATTGGTAAAAAAACGTGCAAACAGTAAGTTGTTGGTTTATGTTTCCACAGTTCTAAGACAAAGTTTTAAAGGTTTACCCCTATTGTCTTATTTAAAATTGTTATGAAATTTAGGTGGTTTTGTGTTTTTGTTTTCAGCCGGCAAAAGTAAAAAAATACACCATAGGTTTAACCTGAGAAAAGCAAAGGAATAGTAACGCCTCACTTAAAAGCCTAATTAACAGTATTCACTAAAACTTATTTAACTATTGCTTAACAATTTTTATCCGCTGGATTTGATTGTCTGATGTCAACTGCAGAATATATACGCCTGATCTATAGGCCTGCATATCAATTATATGTTTTGTTATGTCACCACTAGATTCAAAAACCAGCACATTAAGCAAGCGACCATAGCGATCGTATATCGCTAATTGTTTTAAAGCCGGAAATTGAATATTTAATAAACCTGAAACGGGATTGGGGAAGGCTATCGCTTGGTTGTTGGCAAGTGGCTGAGAATTGTCGGAGTAAATACTAATTTTTTGATTTTCAATGCGTAGCTCCACCTCTGCCGCTGGCTGATCGCCATTTAAGCTTAATATGGGACTAACATTTAACGGATAACCCGGAATTTCGGCATGGATCCTATAGCTACCAAAAGGCAAACTATCAAAAACAAAATGACCGCTAAAATCAGATAAAGTATAGGATAAGATCACTTTTAAATCTGAATTATAAAGCGTAATACTCACATTAGAAAGGCCTCCATCACAATATTGCAAAAGCTGGCCGCGACCAAACCAATCGGCGCAATAGACTTCACTCGTATTAAAACCATTTTCGGGATAGGCAAAATGACCACTGATGCGCGCTTTTCCAGCTGGGAAATCAGTAAGCTTGTCAGCAAGTTGTATATCTACATCGTAAGTGGGTTCAATAAGTTTAAGAATATGTGCCTCCTCCCAGCTCGAAGCCTCGGCATAATAAGCTGAAGCTGCAATTCTGTTAAGCGTGTCGGGCATAGCCATCAACACATAATCGCCCCGGAAAAGTTTTTCAAAGTAAAAATGACCTTCCGCAGTGGTATTCTCACGCGAAATAAAGTTGTAGCCGTCATCCGTCATCCGAAAAGCCAACACTACCGCATTTTGTGCCGCCGGATTTTTTCCATAGACACTGCCTTCCAGACTAAACTCGTCAAGGAGCATCAACTTTAATGTATCCACCACCACACCACATTCAGAAGCGGCATTTAAAATCAAAAACACTTCACCATTCAGCCTGTCCTGATTGCCTGGTGTATATATAGTATTTATCGAACTCGGATTTTGGAAAACGCCATCACCAGTCGATTGCCAATCGATTAGATCAAAATGGGCTGCTGTGGCTGTATTTAGCCATAAGCTGCTATCGCTTCCTATCAAGGTGTCATTACCTGCGTAAGCAATGGGATCGCTGGAAAAAGACAAGATAAAACTTTCCAGAAAAACCTCCTCAGATGTTGTAACCTCTAGCGAAAGCCTTACTTCTCCCCTTTCATAATCTTCGATTCCAGG
>CAZOEV010000714.1:0-1837 GCA_964578915.1 uncultured Lentimicrobiaceae bacterium | reverse complement strand
ATAATTTCCCATTGCATACAATGTTTGGGTGTTCATATCGTATTGAAAATCGTTGATTGTGTAGTTATTGGGTGGTGCATATACAGTGGTCTGATTTACAACATCACGCGAAATCAGTTTCATTACATTTGCTGTATCAACCCCTTTAAAAATATAGTATTTGTTGGTTTGATCATAGGTTGAAGACCCCAACGCATAAGCGTAAATCTGATCGATAGTATCCATTTCATAAAACGTTCCTGACACAGGGTCCATCTGTCCTAAAACAAGAAAATCTTCCGGAGGAGCGCCAGATTCTTTATAAAGTCCATAAACACTTATTTGCTGAGAAAAACCTGTAAAGTATGTGAAAGCCCCGAAAATGAAAAGTAAAAATAAATGTTTCATAATAAATTTGTTATGAATACAATAGTAACAAAAAATGAGCAGATTTTGTTTTAGATAAAGTCATTTTTTAGTAAATACTACTTGAGACCAGTTTAAAATGCCTTAAAACTCCAAAATTTCCCTAATTTCCTAAACTTCTGATTTTTAACACTTCTCACTTTCGGGTTAGGAGTAAAAAGGACAAAAAAACAAAAGTTTTTGAGTTTTTAAACTGGATACATGTAATAAATTTTGTTTTCCGCCACTAAACAAGAAAACATTAAAAAATAACAATTATGACATTACAAGAAGCCAATAACTTTTTCCGAAATAGGGCAAGTGAAACGACAAAAAAGCGTGAAGCTAAAGTCTATGAAAAATTCCATCATATTCTAACTGAATTAAAAACTAGAACATTTTCAAAAGATGAAATTCAATCTATAGAAACAGAACTTGATCGTTTAAATTTAAAATCAAATCCTGAGAATAAAAAGAAATACTATAATAAAGCTTTTGCTCAATTTGAAAGTTATTTAAAGGATGCATTTTCCTTAACAACAAAAGGATATTACACCAATCTTGGAATGAGTTTGGGGATGGCATTTGGAGCCGCATTTGGAGCTGTTATTTTCTTTGCTTTTGAGCGATCAATGGGAATAACTTTGGGAATTTCCTTTGGAATGATAATTGGCTTAATTATTGGAGCTTATATGGATTATCGGGCAAAAGCTACTGGTAACACGCTCTGATTGATACGGTAGAAAATAGCTTTCATTAGTAAATTACAACACAATTTTTTTCAATACATCACGGCTAAATAAAATTTGGCGTGGACAATTACAATTAAAATCTAAGGAACATGAAATCCATAATAGCAACACTACTTTTAGTAATATTAACAATAACAAGTGCCTATTCACAAAATATTTCCGGGGTTTGGCATGGCATTACAAAAAATCCCGATAACAAAGAAATACTATTCGTTTTTCTTTTTGAAAACACTCAGAATGGCTTCACTTCAACAATGGCAGTTCCAACCTTTAACGTCTCAGGTATCAAACCTAAGTCAACCTCGTTAAAAGAAGGGAAGTTAATTATAGATGGTTCTGAATTAGGTATGAAATATGAAGGTGTTTGGAATGAAACCAACAACCAAATAGAAGGATTTTACACAGAAGGTGGCGTTAAACTCGTTTTAACTTTAATAAAAGGAAATCCTGAAATAGCAAAGCCTAACAGACCTCAGGAGCCTGTAAAACCTTATCCTTATTATGAGGAAAAAGTAAATTTTAATAATTCAGAAGCTGGCATTTCACTTTCCGGAACTTTTACACGACCTACACAAAATGGAAAGTATCCAGTAGTTATTTTAATAAGCGGAAGTGGCCGACACGACAGAGATGGAAGCATTCCTACACACAAGCCTTTTTTAGTGCTTTCAGATTATCTTACGCGTAAAGGTATCGCGGTA
>CAZOEV010000713.1:0-1838 GCA_964578915.1 uncultured Lentimicrobiaceae bacterium | reverse complement strand
CGAAAGAGCCGAAGGAAGGGATATTTCATTTACGACTGGCGAAGAATAATAAAGCTTTGAGCAGCTTTTTTAGAAGGCAATGATCCCTTTTTTAAGATATTAGCAAAATTCGTGTGTAATGAAAAAAGTAACAACAATTCTATTTCTGTTAGGTTTAATAGCTTCAATAAGCTCATGTAAAAAAGACGAAGTTGAAAATAGAAATTTCTATGAGCAAGAATACAGAAATGGTTTTTGGATTAATCAGGACTTAACGGACACTTTAGAGTTTACTTCTTTTTCAACCGTCATTAGAAAAGGAGCATTTTATAATGAGATTTATTCCTATTGGTTTGAAGGTGAAACGCTATTCCTGAGCAATGGCGCAGGGGAATCTTCTCATCTTTTAATGGAGGCTAAGAACGATAAAGTTACTATTGATAATATGTATATCTCAATAGAGTTTTATAATAATTCAGGTACGTTTTTTAAAGATAGCCAGAATTAAACCACTTAAAGTCAATAAATAAGGCGTCGCACCCACTCACCTATTCCTAAACATTTTTTTAAAAAAAATACCAAACCTCCATCCTGTAAACATAATATTCTCAATAGTACAGGAACTTCTCGAAGTTCCTCCTAATTTTCTTAGCATGAACAACTATTTCCAATAAACATCCAGCTCGGAAACCCGTAACCCCATAATTTAGAATGATTTTGAATTAATTGTTTCTTAGATTTGCAAATGTATTTGCGTAGTTCTTATCAAAAAAGCACCTAACACATCACAACTAACGGAGGAAATATGGTAAACCTTTCCACAAATTACATGGGTCTAAAGTTGAAAAACCCTATCATCGTTGGCAGTTCCGGCCTTACAAATTCTGTTGAAAACATCAAAGAAGCCGCTGCTAATGGCGCTGCTGCTGTGGTGCTGAAATCGCTTTTCGAAGAACAAATAAAGCATGGCGCAAGTCATACGCTGGTGCAGGACGAATACAGCAACTATTATCCTGAAGCTGAGGATTATGTGCGAAACTATACCCGCCAAAATGATGTGGATAACTATATCAAGCTGATTCGCGACAGCAAAAAAGCGGTGGATATTCCCATCATCGCCAGCATCAACTGTGTGTCGTCGCACGAGTGGATTGAATTTGCCAAAAAAATTGAAGAAGCCGGCGCTGATGGCCTGGAGCTCAACGTTTTCGTGCTTCCCTCCGACCCGCACCACAGCGCACAAGACAACGAAAAGGTGTATTTTGAAATCCTAGAAAAGATTACTAAGATCATTAAAATTCCTATCGCCATAAAAATTAGTTACTATTTTTCAAGCCTAGCAAAAATGGCGCTAAACCTTTCGTGGACAGGTATTTCCGGCTTGGTATTTTTCAATCGCTTTTTCTCTCCCGATATTGATATCGATAAGTTTGAAATCAAAGCTTCCAATGTTTTCAGCCATCCTGAGGAGCTGGCTATTTCATTGCGCTGGGTGGCGATGATGTCAACCAAAGTGCATTGCGATATTGCTGCTTCTACTGGCATACACGATAGCAAAGCCGTTATAAAACAGCTGCTTGCAGGTGCTAAAGCCGTGCAGATTGCTTCTGTTTTGTACAAAAAAGGCTTTCAAGAAATTGGCATTATGCTCAAGGAAATGGAAAGCTGGATGGAGAAACATAAATTCAGTACTACCGATCAGTTTATCGGCAAGATGAGCGTGAAAGAAGCCGACAATCCTGCTGCCTATGAAAGGGTGCAGTTTATGAAGCACTTTAGTGGCATCGAGTAAAGCATTTAATCTTTGAAAGAAAAGGCCAAATACTGCGTTACTCTCGTTTTTGAAACAGTCATTTACC
>CAZOEV010000712.1:0-1838 GCA_964578915.1 uncultured Lentimicrobiaceae bacterium | reverse complement strand
AATCAGTAGATATGGGATTGCTCAAAGGCGATGCGCATATTCTGTGGATGGAACAGTTGGAAACCCTGAACAGCGCGATTGAATCGATCTCGAGTTCCGGTAACATCGAAATGCAGGGCAAAGCTTTTGCCCGCTTTAACCAGGCACTTTACATCAGCCTGAAAACCTTTGGCCTGGACGGGCAAACAACTTATTATCAATACTGTCCGATGGCTTTTGATAATCAAGGCGCCTTTTGGCTGAGCGAAATAAAACAGATCCAAAATCCGTATTTCGGCGATATGATGCTCAAATGCGGCGAAACCCGTGAAACATTGAAGTAAATAATCCCATTAATTTGTGATTTTATTGGGTGATAAATTATCTAATAATCTGACATTAAACTAAATAAGTCATGTATATTTACATTAAAAATATGGTTTGCACCCGTTGCATTATGACGGTAAACCAAATTTTCAGTGAAGCCGGAGTTGAAAATGTTGATGTGGAGATAGGCAAGGTAAAGCTCGATGATCCGCTATCAACAGAAACTATGGATATGATCCATAAAAGGCTTAACAAGGTAGGTTTCGAGATCATCAGCGATTCAAAAAGCCGGATAATTGAAGAAATCCGGCAGGTGATCATCAATTTTGTATATCACCATTCCGAACCGCTACGGATAAATTTTTCAGCTTATCTGGCCGACAAACTCAATTTGGATTACAACTACCTGAGTGCTTTATTTTCATCTGCCGCTGGCACCACCATCGAAAAATACCTGATCGATTTAAAAATTGAACACGTGAAGGAACTGCTCGTATATGACGAAAAAAACCTGAGCGAAATTGCCTTTGACATGGGTTACAGCAGTGTAGCTCATCTATCGGGGCAATTTAAGCGGATAACAGGATTCACGCCTACGCACTTTAAAACCCTTGGAAAACAGAAACGTCGGCCCATCAATGAAATTTAATTTCAGGAAATGATGTAACTATTTTCAGGAATTGTGTAATGCCTTGTAAGGGCGATGCTTATATCTTTACACTATGAAATAACAGATGAATAATCAATAAAAATTGATTGCATCATTAAACACATAAAACTATGATAATAAAAACATTGATTGTTACAATATTCTTGGCCTTGATCATGGTAATTCCACCGATATTGAAAGTGCTGCTTGGTCAGGATGAGGAAAAAAACGGAAATAAAGATCAGGCCGAAGCTGATGCAGCAAGCGCCTGTGGTAGTTGTGGTGTTAAAAATATTGCCAATTGTTCACTGGAATCAAAGGCAAAACCCTCATCTCCGGCCTAATACATTAATTTAATAATACATTACAGATGAAACTTATAAAAGCCTACATAAGACACCGTAAAACCGAAGAAGTTTATACGGCATTAAAAAAGGAAGGATACTGCTGCATGACCTTTGTAGAAGGTGAAGGTACCGGCCAATATTCCGACCACGAAAAAGCGCATATCAGCGAAAAATATCCATTTGCCGATGCTTACCGGGTGATCAAACTGGAAATTCTGGTGGCCGATGAATATGTAACCACCGTAGTTGAACTTATTCGTGAAAACGCCCGTACCGGCTATCGTGGAGATGGCATGATAGTCGTTTCACCGGTTGACGAAGTTTACAAGGTGAGAACGGATGAAAAAGGAAACTATCTTCTGAAAGTGTCCGACACGAGAGATTACAAACTGTTGACAGCCAACCGAAACAATAAGCTCCCGATGTATAAAACAGAAATCAATGGTTTCAGAAGCAAACGGCATTTAGAAGTTTATGCCATCAACGATCGGGCTGACAACACTCAAACTTGAACAAAATGAATATACAAACATCGG
>CAZOEV010000711.1:0-1838 GCA_964578915.1 uncultured Lentimicrobiaceae bacterium | reverse complement strand
GACCCCAACGCTATGGGTTTTTTGAGCAGAAACAATGATATTGGAAATGGATACAATATCAAATACAATATCTACGAGCCTTTTGGGAAGTTTTTAAGGCTGCAGTCGCGGCTGTTTGCTAACTATTATTTCCTGAATATTCCCCGGAAATTTAATCAACTTTCGGTTGGGGTAGATGCTTCTGCCACAACAAAAAAACAGTTTTCTTTTGGTTTTGATATGAGTGTGAAACCCTTAGGTTATCACGATTTTTTTGAGCCAAGAGTAGCAGGTTATGAATACTATACAGACAAAAGTTACTCCGTAGGATTATGGATTTCTCCCGACTATAGAAAAAAGTTAATTGCAGATGTAAACTTCGGCTTTTGGCATGTTCCTAGCCAAGATTTATTTAACTGGTGGGGAAAAATTGAACCACGGTGGCGCGTAAGCGAAAACCTAACAATTGTGCCGGAGCTATTTATAGATTATACCTTAAACAATATTGGATACGTAACCGACTCGCTCAACGCTTCACAAAAGCCTGCCATCGTTTTTGGGCGGCGCGATATTAAGGAATTCACAACCAGCTTGGAAGCTGATTATGTGTTTAGCCCAAACACATCACTGGCCTTTAGAATGCGTCATTATTGGTTGCGCGTCAACTATTTATCATTTTACGATTTACATACTGATGGTCACGTTTATCCTAACCAATACAGTACTAACGAAGATTTTTCAGTGAATGCTTTCAATATTGATATGGTGTTCAAATGGAATTTTGCGCCAGGAAGTGAGCTGTTGTTAATCTGGAAAAATGCCGTTTACAGCAACGAAAACCTAGCTGAATTAGAAGACAACTTTTTCAATAACCTAAAAAGGACTTTTGATGCACCTATCGGAAATAACCTCAGCATCAAACTGCTTTATTATATTGATTGGCAATATTTTAAATCAGGAAAAGCCGGCTCGGACCGCACTTAAACGTTCAGCCATTTCAGTAGAAATTGTGTTGGCAGTGTTTTGACAAACATCAGCCGAAAAACTTACACCAACGCCAACTAGCACACTAATAATCTCGTTTGCCAATAAGTGCATTTTATCTGCTTTAAGTTGCATCACTTCTGCAAAACTCAAAATACCAGAATTAAATGCATCACCCGCACCTATTGTGCTCACTGGTTTCAGGGTTGGAAGCGGAAAAAACGCTTTTTCATTTTTAAAATAAGTGATTACATCGCCAGCTCCCTGCGTTATTAGGAGTAATTGTTTGTCATTAAGCCCTGCTTTTGTAGCAATAACAGTTGGATCAGCGGTTCCAAAAATTGTCAAAAAATCTTCATTGGAACCACGAATAATCATTGCCGCCTGCATATTCCTAAGCAAGCGGTTTTCTGCTGTTTTGTCTTTTAACTTTGATCGAATATTTGGATCGTAAAAAATCAGTGAACCAGCGTTTTTTGCAGCTGTCAAAAACTTCTCTAATGCAGGTTGCCATTGATCTTCGAGCGCTGCCATACTGCCAAAAGAAAAGCAGCTATCTGCATTAAACTTGGGCAATACCATGTCTTCAAATAAAGTTTTGGGATAATCCTTGTAAAAGCTATACGAAGCTTGCCCTTCCTCGTCCAACACAGCAAAAGCAATTGCTGTTTGGTGTTGGGAATCTTTTTGCAGAAAAGCAGTTCCAATTCCAGTTTTTTTCACATAATCATTGATTATACTTCCTGGAGAATCATCACCGATATAACTGATAAGCTGCACTTTATGTCCGGCTATCGCCAGGTTGGCAGCCACATTCAATTGCGATCCGCCAGCAACAGTTTGCGCTTGCCCATTTGTGCCAACAATAATATCAA
>CAZOEV010000710.1:0-1844 GCA_964578915.1 uncultured Lentimicrobiaceae bacterium | reverse complement strand
CGACTTAGTTTTCCCGATGAGCGAATTGCCGCAATTACCTGAAATGATACGTCAATATGGGGTGGCCTCGCCATCTTCATTGATGCAGGCCGATGACGGATTATTACGTCAATCGCCAGAAAAACCAGTAAAACCGCGCGATGGCGTTGGTTTTGTGCTGGAAAAAGTCGATTTGCCCAAAATACCCGCCTCACCCAAACTCAATCCCGGAAAAGATATTGATGAGTTTTGGCATGTAGAACCAACTTATACCTCAGAATTTGAGGCTTTTATACCGATTCAAAACGGCTGCGATAAGTTTTGCAGCTTTTGCGCCGTGCCCTACACCCGTGGCAGAGAGGTTTCGCGGCCAGCAAAGGAAATCATCGATGAGCTGATTCAACTGGTCGAAAAAGGATATAAATCCATCACCTTGTTGGGGCAAAACGTAAATTCTTATGGCCATGATAAAAAAGGTGATGAGATTAGTTTTGCTGAGCTTATGCGCCGTATTGGTGATTACGGAAATCAATCAGGCAAGCATTTTTGGGTTTATTTTACTTCGCCGCATCCGCGCGATATGACCGACGATGTGATTGAAGTGATCGCGGAATACGATTGCCTGGCCAAACAAATTCATCTGCCCGTGCAATCCGGTGACGATCGGGTGCTGATGCGCATGAACCGCAAGCATGGCTTGGATAAATACCGCCATATCGTGCACACCATTCGCCGTCTTATTCCACAAGCCACTTTATTCACAGATATTATTGTTGGCTTCACCGGGGAAACCGACGAACAGTTTGAGAATACACGCAAAGTTATGGAAGAATTTCAGTACAATATGGCTTATATTGCGCAATATAGCGTGCGCCCTGGTGCTGCCAGTTCGCGCTGGGAGGACGATATTCCCAAAGCGGTGAAAAAGGAAAGATTTCGCCAACTTACCGACGAACTTACCAAGCACAGTTTGGTGTATAATCAGCAGCTTATTGGCAAAACGGTGGAGGTTTTAGTACGTGGACACGACCGCAAAGCCGGCTATCTAAGCGGTTACAGTGAAGGCAAACTGGTGATCCGCTTTGCTTCTGAAGACGAAAGCCTCATCGGACAAATCGTGAAGGTGGAAATAAAAAGTGCTGCATCACTTTCGCTTGAAGGCGAATTGGTTAGCGTAAATGAAATGGCAGGCTAAGAAAAGGTTTATGAAAAAAATTGCGTTTAAAACATTGGGCTGTAGGCTCAACCAATATGAGACAGATGCGCTGGCATCGCGTTTTCACAAAGGAAGCTACGAAATCGTGAATTATTACGAGCTGGCCGATATTTATGTGGTGAACACCTGCACGGTTACTAACCAAAGCGACCAGAAATCGCGGCAAAGCATTCAGCAGGCTATCAAAGGAAATGAGCAGGGAATTATGCTCGTAACCGGCTGCATGGCCAACAACCACAAGAAATCGCTGATGGAAACCCCGGGAATAGATTATGTGGTTGACAACGAACGCAAATCATCTATTTACAGCATTATCGAAGCACATTTTCGCGGCGAGCATCCTGATCCAGAAGGTTTTGACGAGGATTTGTTTAGCTACGATCCGGCCTACAAAACCTTTCACACGCGCAGCCTGATCAAGATTCAGGATGGCTGTGATAATTTTTGCACTTTTTGCATTATTCCTTCGGTTCGCGGTAGGGCAACCAGTCGACCAGCCAAAGCCATTCTCGATAATATTCGCGAAGTAATTGATCATGGCTTTAAGGAAGTGGTGCTAACCGGCGTAAACATTGGCAGATACAACGATAACGGCATAAGTTTTGAGCAATTGGTGGCCCAAATTTTAAAGATGCCCGGTGATTTTCGC
>CAZOEV010000709.1:0-1847 GCA_964578915.1 uncultured Lentimicrobiaceae bacterium | reverse complement strand
TAATTTCGTTTTGTCCTTTTTGTACAAATATCCTCCAACAACATAAGGTGCAGCTCTATCTACCAAACCCCAATTATCAATCCATTTATGATTGTCAATATATGCACTGAATATTTCTTTCTTTTCTTCTTCAGAAGTTTTCTTATTTCGGGCTTTCCAATCTAATATGGATACTGCTCCAAGTCGATGATCGTCATTTTCATCTTTTAGCAATTTTATAACTTCAAATACAGGGATTTGTTGATATTCTTTTGCCAACGCGAATATTTCCCTTTTCGGAATTTCTCCCGAATAATCTTGACCGATTATTTTTAAAGTTTCAATGAATTCTGTAGCGGTCATTTTTTTATTTTTAGCTTACAGGTAACAATTGGCTAACAACCAAATGCTTGATATTTCTACTTTATCAACTCGCCATGATGCATTATTCATACGCTGTAAATTAGTCGTATAGCTAATTTCACATGCCAAAGCATGAAAAATAAACATTATTTATATTGTCAAAGCCCGCAATGTATTTGACGTGGTTTCTAAATAGGGCTTAAAAGTAACCCCAATTTTTCATAAATCCAACTGATCCTTCGGACTTTGCAACTAATCAAAACCTTTTGTTGTTGCAGGGGTTTAGATTTCCGTTGTCTTCCTGCCTCGGACGATGAAAACGTAATAAAGACTTTTGAACGTCCGAATAAGACTTCAAAACATCGGAAGAGAAGATGTGATTAAGTAGTTAATACGTTAAGTCTTGAATGAATATCTTTGACGCTCCAAAAATATATCACTGCAAAAAATGATAGAATTGTGAAGACACTATCGAGTATTTTGTAGATTCCGATTACTTTATCATCCCATGGATTAAATGATGAATAATCAGTAATTAAAGTGTAAATACCAAAAGAAATAAAAACAATACTCAAAGTTTTCATTCTCATGAAGTTCTGAGCGTTTAAATCTTTGTTGACATTATTTATTATTTCCATGTTTGTTAATTAATAAAACTGTTGCTAAGGGTAAATTATACACATTTTTTTACTCATCATACATAAGTTCAAATAAGTGGTAATCTAAATTTAAAAGTACTTCCTATGCCTAATTTGCTTTCGACCCAAATTTTTCCTCCATGTTTTTCTACAAAATCTTTGCATAGTATTAAACCCAGACCTGTACCTTTTTCGTTTGCTGTTCCCGGGCTTGATTCATTTGATGACAAACTGAATATTTTCTTTTTAGTTTCTTCATCCATTCCAACTCCATTGTAAGAAACTGCAATTTCAATATCCCTGTCGTCCTGTGATGCAAAAACATCTATCTTACCTCCCGAATTCGTAAACTTAATAGCATTTGAGATGAGATTTCTCAAAATCCCATTAATCATATTCTGGTCTGCAAAAACAACAATTCTTTCTGATTCAACATAATTTAGAACAATATTCTTTTTCTGTGCAATAGAATTTGAGAGTATGAATACTTCGTCGATAATTGTAGACAAAATTTGTTTTTCGGGTTTGAAATAAATCTTTCCGGATTCTAATTTTGCCCAATTCAACAAATTATCAAGCAAAACAAGGGTGTTATTAGCTGTTGAATTAATAATGCCTAAATACTGTGCAAATTCAGGGTCTCCAAAATCTTTTGTGTTTTCAATTAGTAATCCGGTAAATCCAATAATGTTATTAAAAGGACTTCTTAAATCATGTGCAATTATTGAAAAGAATTTGTCTTTTGTGGCATTTGATTCAACTAGTAATTGCTCTGCTTTTTTTCGTGCTGTAATATCAAGAATAACACCACGCACTCTTAACGGATTATTAGATGCGTCCCTTTCTAGTTCAGCAATTGAATGAATT
>CAZOEV010000708.1:0-1849 GCA_964578915.1 uncultured Lentimicrobiaceae bacterium | reverse complement strand
TATTGGGTTTCTTATGAGATATGGCGGACACCGTTTGCAAATCGGCGCCAGCGGGGGGACTATTTTAACGAGGTCGTATTAGTCGCGCCCTGACTTCCCCAGCCTAATCAAGATTCGCCTTATAGTGGCGCCCTAACTTCACAACTTAAAAATCCTTAATAAATCATAATTATCAAAATATTTAGGTTCGTTTACTTGCGAACTAAAAATATTTATTTACTTTTGCCGCAAATATTTTTTACAATGACAACAGAAGAAAGAATAAATCAGCAAAGGCAATTGGTCGAGAACTTGGGCCGCCTTAACGAGCACGAAGGAATGCAACCGGTTGCAGGTCGAATATTCTCTTTGCTTATGATAATGGACAAGGAACATTTTACTTTTGATGAAATAGTTGAAGAGCTTAATATCAGCAAGAGTAGTGCCAGTGTCGCCATAAAAATGCTTCAAATCAGAGGTTTAATTGAATATTTCACTTTGCCAGGTGATCGCAAGCGTTATTTTAGAATCAAGCGGCACGAGCCATTTAATCTATTTGAAGAATTCAAGAATAAGATGATTGAAAAGCATAAATATATGCAACAAATTCTTGATTTAAAGGCTGATCCTGATTCTAAAAATAGCAAATATTTGAGGGAGCTCTGCTTTATGTTGGAGTTTTTTAAGGAAAGCGTCGAGAAGCTTAGGCTACAATATGAGGAATCAAAGAAGTGATAATTAGTTCGTAAAAAACCAAACTTAATAATACAAAATGAACTGCAAATTATTTATTGCAGGTGTGTTGCTCGTTGGCTTTAGCTTTTCGGCTATAGCGCAGGAAAACACCTACACCATTTCACTAAAAGAAGCGCAGGAAATGGCACTGGAACGTAACAAAGAGTTGCAAAACGTGCGTAACGATGTGCAAATAGCCGCTGAACAATATAAGCAAGCACGCGGTCAGGGTTTACCGCAAATCAATGGCACGCTGGATTATATGACAAATTTCAATTACGAAGCCATGCTGAACTTTGGAGGCGGCGGCGAATCAGCTCCACCAGACATCAACTACAATGTGCTTGATCCAGGCGACTACGAGATTTTAAAGCTGTTAGAAAGCATGAATTCCCCCGGAGGCACCTCCATTAAAATGACTGATCAGTCTAATGCACAGATTCAAGTTTCTCAACTGATCTTTGGCGGACAATTTTGGGTTGGATTAGAAACGGCCAAAATAGCTCAGATTTTGGCAAAGCAGAATGTAAAACTTACCGAACTTGATGTTTTAGAAAATGTCGCTAACACTTACCAGCTGATCCTTGCAACAGAAAATATTTTGGAAGTACTCGAACGCAACATCAGCAATCTGGAAGACATAAAAGGCCACACCCAAAACATGTATTCTGCTGGCATGGCGGAGCAAACCGATGTGGATCAAATCAGCATCAGTTTGTCTGGATTAAAAAACCAGCTAAACGCAATGCAACGAAGCATTAGTCTTAATTACAATATGTTACGTTATCAAATGGGAGTAAATTTCGATAAAGAAATTGTGCTTACAGATTCAATGAACACCATTATGGAAGAACTGGAAAGCGAATCAGGACTTATAATGGAGTTCAATATGCTACAAAACCCTAGTTATCAAATTATTGAAACACAGGTTGAGCTGCAAGAAAGAATGATTGATATGGAAAAGTGGGCCTACGCTCCTACCCTCACTGGATTTTATAGCTATACCGAAAAAATTATGACCTCAGGCTTCGACCTCAGTCCGAATAATGCTGCTGGCTTAAACCTGAGCATCCCCATTTTTTCGAGTGGCGTGCGCAAAGCAAACCTAAGCAAAGCAAGGATTGAGTTAGACAAA
>CAZOEV010000707.1:0-1849 GCA_964578915.1 uncultured Lentimicrobiaceae bacterium | reverse complement strand
ACAAGCACAAAATGAAACTTCGAAAACCGAAGAATTCAAAGTTTACGGCAATTGCGGAATGTGTGAAAAGCGTATCGAAAAAGCCGCTAAATCAATAGATGGCGTCGAATCGGCTGACTGGGATAAGGAAACAAAAATGATAGAGGTAACCTACAATTCCGCTAAGGTGGAAATGATGGACATCCAAAAGGCCATCGCCAAGGTGGGGCATGACACCGAAAAGCTGGAAGCCGAAGACACGGTGTATAGCGATCTGCCCGACTGCTGCCAATATGAGCGCAAGAAAACGATGAAAGATATGCACGATCACGACGGTCATAAGCATTGATCTGATTTTGAAAGGGCTTGTTGATTTAACAGGCTCCTTTTTTTTCAATTTGTTGTAATTATTGTAAAAAATTTTCAAAGCATCAATAATAACCCGTCCTGCATGCGGTTTTCAAAAAGAAGAAACCATGCCCCAAGCTTCCGTCTGTTTTTTTTATGAATGCAAAAGCTGTTACTTCTGATAAAAGATAGCCCAGTTCCACAATAAAAGAATTAAATACCCTATTTTTGCATCCGTGAAAAATAAAATTTTTGCCATATTACTGTTACTATCGTTTTTGGTAGTATTAAGTCATGAGATGATTCCTCATCATCATCATCATGAGTATGAGGCAGATAATGTATTTGATGAACAAAATCTTGTTGGTTCTTTCGGCGAAAAAAGTAAAGAAAAGAGTCCGCGTGAGGAGCACAACCACTCCTTTCCACATCATCATCATATTTCGGCAACAAGTGATTTTGTTTCTGCAAGAACAAACTTGCAGGAATCGAATCCACTAAATAAAATCAGTACACTAATTATGGTGTCAGTGGTTTTTCAGACTGATTTTTTTGAGCCACCTCAGCTTTCAATAAATCATTTTAGGGATAAAGCTTTTTTCATAACTTCTGCTTTTTACCCCGCAGCTAACGCTTTACGGGGCCCTCCTGCTATTGTTTAAATTTTTTGTTTCTCGATGCATGCTTAACTGCGAAATTCAATTTTCGCAGGCAATTGGCTGTATTCGATTATCATTTTTTTTAAATTTAAACGATATTGACAATGAAAATCAAAATATTAGTATTTGTAACACTTGCTTTATTTTTTGCAAGTTGCACCAACAAACAATCCACCGAAACATCAGATTCTCATCATGATGAAGTTAAAATTCAAATTACAGCTTACAGCAATGACTTTGAGCTTTTTGCCGAAGCCGACCCTTTTATAGTAGGCAAAACAGGCAGTATATTATCTCACTTCTCGCATTTACCAAATTTCACAGCACTTGAAAAGGGGAGCATGACGGCTCGGCTAATTGTGAATGGTAAAGAAACCAGTCAGACACTTAATGAACCAACACGCAAAGGCATTTATAAGTTTTTTCTGAAACCTGAAACTGAAGGAAAAGGACAACTTATTTTTGACATTTCAACTGAAAACGGCAAATATCAATTAGTGGTTTCCGAAGTATATGTGTTTAGCGATGAACATGATGCGATACATGCAGCGGAAGATGTGGTTGTTTCATCAACAAACGCTACTGCTTTTACAAAGGAACAATCGTGGAAAATTGATTTTGCCACAGAACATCCTAAGTTAGAACCTTTCGGGCAAGTAATAAAAACGACTGCCCAGGTGCAATCTGCCCAAGGCGATGAAATTTTAGTTTCAGCTAAAACCAATGGTATTGTAATGCTTTCGGCAGAGCATGTTTTAGAAGGCAAAAGTGTATCAAATGGTCAGGTGCTTTATTCAATTTCCGGAAGTGGACTAGCCAATAATAACGCATCGGTTCAATTTCTGGAAGCACAGAATAATTAC
>CAZOEV010000706.1:0-1854 GCA_964578915.1 uncultured Lentimicrobiaceae bacterium | reverse complement strand
AACAAGGCTTTCGACGGTATCTTTGAGGCTTAGCAATCTTTGTCCAAGCGTTAACGCAATCGCTACAAGCATTGCCATTAATGACGACCACAGCAAAGCCGCATAGGAATCGGCACCACCAATTGTAGCAGAAATTTTTCGTGTAAATGCCAGGCTATCGTCAGCCCAAATTTGCGCATTCCAGCCGGTGTAAAAAAGGCCGATAATTGTTCCGAAAACGATTATTAGAACAGGAATTACCGCATTAAAAGCGCGTGGTTTTTGTGTGCTTCCATTGCTGAGACTGCTACCTGATGAGGCTGTTTCCAACTCCTTATGAAAATCGGGATGCGTACGGGCGTATTTTTCTGCTTTAAACATTGGTCCAAAATCGCGTTGCTGCCAGATCAACATCAGAATAAATGCTAAGGCTAAAATAGGATAATAACTGTAAGCCAGCGAGTTGAAAAACACATTGTAAGCTGATTCTTCCAAACCAATGGTATTCAATCCATCCTGAATATAACTCAGCTCAGCGCCAATCCAGGTGGTAACAAAAGCTATTGAAGCAACCGGAGCAGCGGTGGAATCAACGATATACGCCAACTTCTCGCGCGAAATACGCAAACGATCCGTAACAGGTCGCATGGTATTTCCAACCACAAGCGTATTGGCATAATCATCAAAAAAGATGGTAAGGCCGAGCAGCCAAGTCACAAATTGTCCCGAACGAGCATCTTTGGCATAACGCGAAAGGCGATTTACAACGCCGAGCATTCCACCATTTCTTGTAATAAGGTGCACCATGCCACCAATAACCATTGAAAAAATAATAATTGACATGTGACCCGAATCCAGCAAGGATTGCATCACGTAGGTATCGATTATCGCTAGCAATCCCTTGAAAATCGCGACAAAAAAACCAGTACCTTGGTAATAAAACATGATGGTAGTGCCACTCAAAATACCGAGAAACAAGGCTACGAAAACCTCTTTGAGCAATAAAGCCATCAAAATAGCAATCAAAGGCGGAAGAATTGACATCCAGAGTGGAATGGGCGTGATGTGTTTTTCCCAGTAAAAACCTTCAATGGAAAGCGTCAATTGCTCATCTTCAGGGAAATTATAGGATATAATCGCCAGGTTTTTCTCGAAAACAAGTTCGCGGCTTTCACCATTAAATTCGGCCAAAATTGTTTGCCCTTCCAGCTGACCAAAAAGTTCTCCAACAGCCCGCACTTCAATGTTTTGAGATACGTCCGAAACCAATACCTGCGGCACAATCACCTTGAAATCATCCTGCGAGAATGCAGGCGAAGTTTCTAAAGCATTTGCCTTTACTGCAAAGGCAAACAAAAAGATAAAAAGTAGCCAGAAATAATTTTTCAAGGGCAAGCAGTTTTGGGGCGTAAAGATAGCGGATTTAGCACAAACAGTAAAACCAGAAAATCAACACCCTTCTAAAATATTACCCAGATAATTGTACCTTTATCGCTAATTTGATATGAAATGGACATAAAAACACTAAAACTAGATTTAGTTTCAAGAATAATTAGTATTGAAAAGCCCGCCTTACTTATCGAAATAAACAAAATCCTTCAAAAGGAAAGCAAAATAGATTGGTGGGAAAAACTCCCTACAGAGGTGCAAGAATCAATTTTAGCAGGAATAAATGATATTCAGCAAGAAAATGTATACTCCCATGAACATGTAATTCACGAAGCCAAGCAAAAATATGGCCTCTAGTATGGAAATCGTTTGGTCGGCAAGAGCCAGGATAACTTTTTTTTCGGTGCTGGACTATCTGGAGAAGAATTGGAGCAAAGCCGAACTAACTCAGTTTCACAATAAAACCAAAATAATCACTCAAGCTAT
>CAZOEV010000705.1:0-1858 GCA_964578915.1 uncultured Lentimicrobiaceae bacterium | reverse complement strand
AAATGATTTGGTAGAGAAGAGTCTTGACGCCATTACGGCAGAAAATCAATGCCTAATTAACAATATTGATAAAAACCTAAATGCTATTGAAGAGATGGTGGAGGTGTATCGCTATGTGAATGAGCTAATTCGCTCACACAATCCGGTGCTGGAGTTTGATTTGCAGCGCTATTATCCGCAGCTTTTCAAAAAAATGCGCGAAACGCATCGCGCGCACACCTATACTATGTTGCTCGAAAACCTGAAAAAAGGAAAAACAGAAGCCTACTACCGTGACGACATTAACGACGAAATTTTGGCAAAGCTGAGTCTGCTGCGTATTGAATATTTTATGCACAGCGATCTTATCACAGCTGAAGAGTTACACTCCAATAAATTTTTTACAGAAGTATTTAAATACCACCTTTTCGGGATTATCTCCAAAAAAGGCTGGCAATATATCCATATCAATCATCCCGAATTTATCACCACTGAAAGTAAATAGAACCCATGAAAACAATACAAATTACCCTTATTGCACTGGCCCTGGGATTTTTATCCTCCTGCGGCAACTCCACAACAGAAGAAACTTTGCGCAGCGAGCTAGAATCGCTCAGGCAGCAGAAACGTGATATCACACAACAAATCAGCGAAACAGAACAAAAGCTGTCCGCTGTTTCCGATGGCGGCGAGCAGATTTCGCGCGATCCGGTGGTACTTCAAACACTAGAACCGATTACTTTTAAGCACTTTTTTGAAGCCAGCGGCAGCGTTGAAGCTGTGAATGAAGCTTTTATAAGTCCTGAAGTAAATGGCCAGATTACAGCAATTTATGTGCAGGAAGGCGACCGTGTGCGCAAAGGCCAGCTGCTTGCCCAACTCAATACCGATGTAACAGAAAAAACTATTGCCGAACTAGAGACTTCGCTGACCCTGGCCACAGAGGTTTTTGAGCGTCAGGAGAGGTTGTGGAATCAGCAGATAGGTTCGGAGCTGCAATACTTGGAAGCACGCAACAGCAAACAAAACCTGGAAAATCGTCTGGAAACTATTCAGGCACAACTGGATATGTCTGTAATAAATGCACCAATCGATGGCATAGTGGAAAAAGTAAATCAAAAAAAGGGAGAGCTTTCTGGCCCTGGCATGCAACTGATTCAGCTGGTTGACCTGAGCGAGCTTTTTGTGCGGGCTGATATCTCTGAGTCCTTCTTGCCTTCAATCAAAAGCGGTGATGAAGTGAATCTGAGAATTCCAAGCTATCCCGATTACGAAAAAACCATGAAGATCAACCGGGTGGGCAATGTTATCAACAAAAACAACCGCACATTTGAGGTAGAGCTTCGGTTTGAGAATACAGATGAGATGCTAAAACCCAATATGATCGCTATAATCCGTGTCAATGATTTTACGGCGAACAACAGCTTGGTAGTCCCTTCAAAAGTGATTAAAGAAGACCTCAATGGCCGCTATATTTATGTAGCTGCCAAGGAAGAAAACGAATTGGTTGCCCGCAAACGTTATATAGAAGTCGGTCGCACTTTTGGCAGCGAAACCCGCGTTACCAAAGGCCTAGAGGCCGGAGACCAAATAATTACCGAAGGCTTTAGCCGCGTTACTGACGGTAGTTTACTTAAAACATCTTAGCACCTACTATTATGACAGACAATCCTAATAATTCCCCCAAAGAAAGGGACTTTGCACCAACAACCTGGGCGCTTAAAAACCGCAATACCATCTTTTTGCTCACCTTTATCCTGATAGGTTTTGGTTTTTATTCGTACCAATCGCTGCCCAAAGAGCTCTTCCCCGATATCGTGATTCCGACAGTGATGGTGCAAACGATTTATCCCGGAAACTCGCCATTAGATATTGAAAA
>CAZOEV010000704.1:0-1871 GCA_964578915.1 uncultured Lentimicrobiaceae bacterium | reverse complement strand
AATAGAGAAATACATGATTTAGTTACGAAAAATACAATCTTAGCTGAGAAATATGCTGAAGAAGGTTTACAGAAGATAGATGAAGCAAAACGAATATTTGTAAAATCGTTAGGAGTAGAGTTTTCCAAAATCGGAAATAGTTTACATTACTCTGTTAATCATTCTGTATTTCGAACAAATGATATAATTACACCAGAATTTTATCGTCCATTATATGTAAACACGATTGAAGCAATTAAGAAAAAAAATAAATGGAAAACACTTGGTACAATTGCTGATTTCAAATCGGGAGATGAAGTTGGGTCTTCCAACTATAAACTATATCTAGAAAGAGAAGAGTCTGATGTTCCTTTTATTCGAACTACTGATATTATTAATTATGAAGTAGATAGGTATCCGGATTTCTTCATTGAGAATGATATATTTATTGATTCCAACCAAGAAATTAAAGAAAAAGACATTCTTTTTTCAAAGGATGGTAAAATTGGTTTAACAGCTATGGTAACTAAATCTGACAAATGTATTCTTGGTAGTGGTATTCTGAGAATTATTGCAAATGAAGAAAAAGTGAATCCGTATTATTTGTTTATTGCATTGTCAGTTGAGCAAGTTGGTTTATATCAAGCAAAACAAAGGACTGTTATAGCTTCAACATTGCCTCATTTAAGAATTGATAGAATTTTAGATTTTGTAATTCCTATGTTAGAAAACGAGAAAGAAATAAGTGAAAAAGCAAAAAAGGGATTTGAGTTAAAAGAAAAAAGTAAGTCTTTAATTGATGAAACTAGATTGATAATTGAAAATAGCTTTGAATAGCCACGCTTCTCAGACAAATACATTGCCAAGTCGCTCAAAGAGCCTACGCACTGACCAAAACTTGTCAAAGAGTATGCCTGCCCAAACGCACGGTAAAATTGCCGACCTAAATAAAACAAAAATAAGTGCAACTACTGAACGTAAGTGCTTGGAAATGAACAAAGTCCAGCATACAACACGGTATGTAAAACATTTGGCGGAAAGTGCTAATTTTAAGGCCAGTACATTTAATAAACTTTGTAACGGTTTGATAGGAAATCGCTTTGAAATGCCAAACGTTTCAAATACGCATCCATTATGGTGGAGAATTTCTAATTCCTACTAAGGAAAACTATGAGTCATTTCATTTCTCAGGAGAATTTGATGTAATCAAATCAAAAGACTAAAAATCAAACAAATCTAACCAGCTCCCCCCTCCTAGCACCAGCATCCATCACTCAAACTAAAACAAACCCTCAATAAACTCTTCAACGCTAACATTTGTCAAATAGTTTTCTATTCCAACAGTCGAAAGCAGTTTCTCTATTTGATTTCGTTCGTGTGGTGCACCAGTCAGCAGGTTTTCCAGTTCGCTCACTTCGCGGATATTAAAGAAATCTCCAAATATTTTTGCGTTTTTTATCTCGCCTTTTTTCACTTCCAAATTTATTTCAATATGACCGCCAGTTGTTTTTATTCCTTTTTGGAAATTATATTGTGGCGAATGGCCAAAATTCCATTCCCAGGTTCCATATTTTTCTTTAACAAGTTTGTTAATTGCATCATTATCAGAAGCTGATAACTCATAAATCTCCGAATCTTCGTACAAATTCCGCACATGGTTAATAATGCGTTCTTCAAATTCCTCTAGACTAATTTTACTACTGAGGTGCTCCGAAATATTGGTCACCCGGCTACTGATAGATTTCACCGCTTTATCTCTGTATTTTAAGGGATTAAGCTTTAAGGCCTGCGACAAATCGGGAAGTTTGGAGCTGAACAAAATCGTGCCGTGTTGCAGCACTTTGCCGTTGTAAAAACATTTGGCATTACCCGAAAACTTTTTTCCCTCAATA
>CAZOEV010000703.1:0-1878 GCA_964578915.1 uncultured Lentimicrobiaceae bacterium | reverse complement strand
ATGATACTGCAGTAAAATGTGGGAAAGTAGGTCGTCGCCACCCTTTAACAATCGCCCCGCTCTTTTTAGAGTGGGGCTTTTTGGTTTTAGTGCTGTTTATTTTTTAATTTTGCCTCTCAAATATACTATACTATGATCGTTGTAACTGGAGCTGCCGGATTTATTGGAAGTGTTGTCGCTGGCTATTTAAACCAACTGGGTAAACATGACTTAATCTTAGTGGATGATTTCTCCAGAGAGGATAAGAAACTGAATTATATTGATAAAAACTTCAGCCAGCTCATTGAACGAAAAGATTTCATCAAGTGGTTTGATTTAAATTTTGAGCAGATTGATTTTGTTATTCATTTAGGTGCGCGCACTGATACTACGGAGTTTAATTATGCCATTTTTGAGGAATTAAATATAGAATATTCTAAAGCTATTTTTGAAATTTGCACAAAGTATTCCATTCCATTAATTTATGCTTCTTCTGCTGCTACTTATGGTTTAGGCGAGTTTGGGTATAAAGACAGCCATGAAAACATTGATAAATTGCAGCCACTCAATCCTTATGGTAGATCAAAAAATGAATTAGATAAATGGATTTTACAGCAAGATAAAACTCCGCCTTTTTGGGCTGGATTAAAATTCTTTAATGTTTATGGCCCAAACGAATATCATAAAAGTCGCATGGCGTCGGTGATTTTTCATGCATTTAATCAAATTAAAGAAAAAGGTGAAGTGAAATTGTTTCGTTCTCATAGTCCTGATTTTGAAGATGGCATGCAACTGCGTGATTTTGTCTATGTGAAAGATGTCGCTTTGGTTATATATTTTCTGATGAAAGAACAACCGGAAAGCGGACTTTATAATTTAGGAACTGGCAAAGCACGTGCTTTTTACGATTTGGCAGCGGCCACTTTTAAGGCATTGGGTTTGGAACCAAATATCTCTTTTATGGATACGCCGGAAGATATTCGCGATAAATATCAGTACTTTACTGAAGCTGATATGAGCAAATTAATAGATGCTGGCTACAACAAAGCATTCACAAGCCTTGAAGCAGGTGTTTCGGATTATGTTAAAGAATATCTTGAATCAGGGAAACGCTATTGAGATTGCTGTTTGTCAGTTATGGCTGTGTCAAGATTGATAAGGAAATCCCGTAATTTATTTAAAGTAGAAAGCATGACTACTTTTTCTTCTAATTCATCAAAATCATTTTTCAATGCATCTTTTGCCCCGTGAAGCGTATACCCCTTATTTTTGACCAGATGATAAATCATGTGCAAATAACGAATGTCACGTTCAGTGAATAGACGATTGCCTTTTTTGTTTTTTCGAGGCCGTAATACGGTGAATTCTCTTTCCCAAAACCTAATCAATGAAGTGTTTACGTGAAACATTTCTGCCACTTCACCAATACTATAATAAACTTTCTGGCTTTTATTTGGTTGTGCTTTCATACAAATTACTAATCCATGGATTGCGTAAGCTGAGAAGAAAGTTCTAAAACAAGTTCGTATTGTTCGGGTGTCAAGTCATTGAAAAAGAAGTGTATAGGATTTACAGGTCTGTTGTTTTTATGCACTTCGTAATGTAAGTGAGGTGCAGTAGATTTTCCGGTATTTCCAACTGTGCCAATAAGTTGTCCGCGGGTGATTTTTTCGCCTCTCCTAACTTTAAACTCATGCATGTGACTGTATTTTGTTTCGTAGCCAAACCCATGATCTATCTCGATCGTGTTTCCATATCCCCATTTAGATTTTTTTACGGAAACTACTTTTCCATCACCTGTAGCATAAATTTCGGTGCCTATTGGTGCTGAAAAATCTACACCTTGGTGGAATTTATTAACCTTGTAGAAAGGGTCTGTTCGTATGCCGAAATAAGATG
>CAZOEV010000702.1:0-1880 GCA_964578915.1 uncultured Lentimicrobiaceae bacterium | reverse complement strand
AGATAAAAATGGGCCTGCCATAAAGTCGCCCACCACATTCCAAACACCTCGTGTTTCCATAGCGTAATCGGTAACAAACTGGTTTGTTGCAACGCTTATCGGCAGCATAAATTCCTTATCGGTTGACATAAAAGAATTGCCCACAGGCCCTGGAATATACTTTTGTAGCAGTGAATCGCGCACCTTAATAAGACGCGATGGACTTAAATCGGTGGTGTCTCTGTAAGGGCGCACGTATAAAATAAGTCCCTGGCTGTAGTCAGCAACTTCTTTACGTAGCCACATAAAATTACCTTCGTTTTTGGCCACAAAAAAGCCTTCCGGAACCAATAAGGTGATGTCGAGCGTATTTTCTATTTCAGTAATTATTTTAATGTCGGCTGATGGCCGGTAAAGATTCATCAGGCGTTCGCGTTCTGATCTATTATAAAGCGCAGCAAAACCCTCTTTTTGAACTTCAAAAGCTTCTACCCAGGCTTCGACAGATGGCGCAGTGATTTTTATCACCTTTTGTGGTTTGGCCCAAAGGTCGGAACGGCTTTCTACCACCGCTTTTTCCAGCTTTGGATCGATTTCCACAATAATCATGTTCCGGTGTTTTTTAAACATATCCGAAAGATTGGCCACCAAAATATTTGCGATTCTGTATTGCGCTTCCGATTGGGGCAAACCATATTGTTCCCTGCCAAAAAAACTGCGAATTGCTTCTCCAGGCTCTCCATCCCATTGCTGTTCGTTTTGCGTAACAGCCAAAATTTCAGAAGTGCCGCCAACCGATCGAGGCGTGCGTGGCTGCGGATTAGTGCAGGCTTGCAACAAAAATAAAAGAGCAAAAAGTGAAATGAATGCTGTGCTTTTCATTGAACTAAGGATTTGATATTGAAAGACATATAGTCTTAAAGATTTTAACTTCTCAAATTTAGCAAGCAAGCCTATTGTGAAAGAAGAATATACTCCAACATTCCACAATTGCAAAACAGCTTGTCTACTGCAAAATTAAACGTTTAAAACCGCTGAATTAGTACGTTAAGTGAAAAATATTAGCTCGTTTGAGAAATCTTTAGTTTTTGGCCGGGCTTAATGCGTGAGGCATTTGTGAGTTGATTGAGGCGTTTGATTTGATCAACGGTAACACCATCATATTCGCGGGCAATATCCCAAAGCGTATCGCCAGAGCGCACGGTGTGAACTAGGAATTTGCCTTCTGTTACTGCGTTTTGAGCCGTTTGTTCGGCAGGCTGATACACGCGCAGCTTTTGTCCGGGAACAATCACTGAGCCACGAATGCTGTTCCATTCCTTGAGATCGGTAACAGAACATTTATATTTTTTTGCAATAAGTCCCAGGTTTTCTCCTGATCTTACGGTATGCGTAGTCGAAGTAGTAGAGCGCATCACTGGCTTACTTCCGGCCTGTGCCATAGGCGAACCCGAGCCATAAACTACCAGTTTTTGTCCTGGACGAATCATGGTACTTCTCAAATTATTCCAGGCCATTAGCCGGTTTACGCTTACGCGATATTTACTGGCTATCAAACCCAGGTTTTCACCGCTGCGCACGATGTGCAAGCTGCGGTCGCTAACTTTTTTTATTTCTTCAAGCAGTGTCTCTTTTTCAAGACCTTCTTTGGTAACAAAGGCATAAAGCTGTTCTTCGTTGTTGAGGTATGTGCCAATAAAATCGGAAGGAATACGCAGTATATAAGGCTTTTCGGCTGTGGCTGGAATGATATCTTTTTTGAACTGCGGATTAAAAAACCGCAAATCTTCCATCGGTATTCCCAGCATCTCGTTCAATTGGTCAAATGCCAACACATCGCGCACAGTAACCGTATCGGTGCCGTGTATAATCATTCCGGGGTGCGTCGGATAAATATTGTG
>CAZOEV010000701.1:0-1881 GCA_964578915.1 uncultured Lentimicrobiaceae bacterium | reverse complement strand
AACCTCGCAAAAATTGAAGATTACACGAATAAAGTAGGTTTCTCTGAAAGAACAGATGCTGTTATTGAGCCAAAACTTTCGTATCAATGGTTTTTGGCTATGGAAAAGCTGGCCGAGCCTGCGCTCAAAGCGGTGATGGACGACACGGTGAAGCTGGTTCCTGAGAAATTTAAAAACACCTACCGTCATTGGATGGAAAATGTGCGCGACTGGAATATTTCGCGCCAGCTTTGGTGGGGACACCGCATTCCGGCTTGGTTTTATGGTGATGGCATGGAAGATTTTGTGGTGGCCTTGAATGAAAATGAAGCCTTGGAAAAAGCCCACTCTAAAACCGCTAACCCACAACTTCAACTTACTGATATAAAACAAGATGAAGACGTTCTCGATACCTGGTTTTCGAGCTGGCTGTGGCCTATTTCAGTATTTGATGGAATCAGAAACCCTGAAAATCCCGAAATAAAATACTACTACCCTACAAATGATTTAGTTACGGCTCCCGAAATTTTATTTTTCTGGGTAGCCCGAATGATCATTGCCGGCTATGAATGGCAAAACGAAAAACCTTTTAAGTCCGTTTACCTCACTGGAATTGTGCGCGACAAACAGGGCAGAAAAATGTCAAAAAGCCTTGGGAACTCTCCCGATCCCATCGAGCTGATCAACAATTATGGAGCTGATGGCGTGCGCGTTGGCATGTTGTTAACTTCGCCTGCAGGTAACGATTTGCCTTTCGACGAATCACTTTGCGAGCAAGGCAGAAATTTTAGCAATAAAATTTGGAATGCCATGCGCTTAGTCAAAGGTTGGCAGGTAGATTTGGAAGTCAAACAATCCGAAAATTCAAAGCTAGCAGTCGATTGGTTCGATGCACGTTTTAATCAGGCATTGGCTCAAACCGAAGATCATTACAACAAATACAGGCTTTCTGACGCACTAATGACTGCCTACAAACTCACTTGGGACGATTTCTGTTCGTGGTATTTGGAGATGATAAAACCACCTATGAATCAACCGATTGACAAAAGCACTTACGAGGCAACAATTGGTTTCTTTGAAAATTTGATGAAGCTGCTGCATCCTTTTATGCCGTTTATCACCGAAGAAATTTGGCATTTATTGGCCGACAGACAAAAGGACAACGACCTAATAATTGAACCCATGCCAAAACCGGCAGAAGTAGACACCGAATTATTGGAAGGTTTTGATTTTGCAGCTGAAACAATTAATGGCATTCGAAAAGTTCGGGCAGAAAAGAACATACCCTACCGCGATCCGCTTGAAGTATTTATCGTTGACAAAGACAAGACCTATAACCCAAAATTTGAAGGCATTATCGCCCGCTTGTGCAACTTGAGTTCGATAACGAAAACAGAAAATGTTGCAGAAGGCACTTTTGGATTCCGTGTGCAATCTACCGAAATATTTATTCCTTTGAATGAAGCTATTGATGTGGATGCAGAGCTTGAAAAATTGCGCGAAGAACTCAATTACAACCAAGGGTTTTTGAAATCAGTGGATAAAAAACTGAGCAACGAACGCTTTGTAAGTGGCGCGCCTGTTGATGTAGTAGATCGCGAACGCAAAAAAAGAGCAGACGCTGAATCTAAAATAATTCTTATAGAGCAGCAAATCAAGGCTTTGTCATCGTAAAAATTTAAAAAGAAGCACAAACACTAAAAAGTGTTAAAGTATTGACTTGGCTGAACATAATCAACATGATCTCGTTTTATAACTGTTTAACTAAACTATGAGACAGGTGCAATTTCTAATCTTTTTTAGTATCGTTTTGACCGTTTACGGACTCGTCAACTTCTATATTTTTAACCGAGGTTTAAGAACCTTTGAGCCAGGGACTTCGCTCCGCACGGTCTATATTGT
>CAZOEV010000700.1:0-1893 GCA_964578915.1 uncultured Lentimicrobiaceae bacterium | reverse complement strand
AGAATCTTGTATTATCAAAGATAGACCGTCAGGAATAGCCGATGGACTTAATTGGTTCTGATGGAAATAAGGACTCAATCGCACATAATATTCAAGCGATAATACACTATTGACAAATTTACAAATAGTTTGTTTTCAAACTTTTAAAAACATCTTCAAGTACTGTATTGAGTTTGTTTATAAGCTCATGAAGCTCATTGTCAAGAGCTTCAGCGCGGGCTTTCTGTTCTATTTTCCTAATAACTTCATGCAGGCTATCGATTCCAAAAACATCCAGTGTTGGTTTTAGCGAGTGTGCAGCTTTTGCCATATTTTCTGCATATTGTTGCTTAAAACTCTGATTGATTGCTTCGAGCAATTCAGGTGTGGTTTGCAAAAAAATCCTGACCATATTTTGAATGGCAGCCGGATCATCTCCCACGAATCCTATTAACTTATCAAGGTGATAGAGTTCCTGATTTTTTGACATTTATAAAATTATTTGCTTTTCCTTTATCATTCTGTAAATCGTTGATTTTCCGATATCGAGCTTTTTGGCTACCAATAGCACATTATTATTGTGTTTCTGTAGATAATAGCTGATAATTTTTCGGGTATATTCGGCCAGCGTATTTTCTTCCATTAGCAGGTTTTCAGCTGCATCCACAGCATTAAAGCTTATATGGCTCTCATCAATTTTGTCGGTATCGGTAAGCACGGCGGCCAGCTCAATAATGGCGCGGAGTTCGCGGACGTTGCCAGGAAATGGATATTGCATCATTTTTTGCTGCGCTGATTCAGTGATGCTTAGTTTCTTCATTTTATTTTCATGGCAAAACTCATCCACAAAGTGTTTTGCCAATAAAATAATATCGTTTCCACGGTAACGCAAGGGCGGCAATTCAATGGGTAAACCTAAAAGTCGATAGTACAAATCCTCTCTGAACTTACCCTTTTTCACTTCATCTGAAAGGTTGAGGTTGGTAGCGACGATTAATCTGACATCTATTTTTATCAGATCGTTTCCACCCACGCGCGTGAGCTCACGTTCCTGCAAAACACGTAATAGTTTAGTTTGCATGCTCAAATCCATTTCAGCTATCTCATCTAAAAAGATGGTGCCGCCTTGAGCTTGTTCAAATTTGCCTATTTTACGCGTTACTGCGCCAGTAAAACTTCCCTTTTCGTGGCCAAACATTTCGCTTTCAATCAGATCTTTGGGAATGGCAGAAACGTTAATGGCAACAAATGCTTTTTTGGCTCGTGTAGAATTATAATGTATAGCTTTGGCAACCAATTCTTTCCCCGTTCCTGTTTCGCCAGTAATGGAAACTGAGATATTCGTTTTAATAGATTTCTCTATTAGGCTGAATATTTGTTTGATAGTGGGACTATTGCCTTTTATCACATTCCTAAACTCATACTTGCGGCCAATCTCTTCCTTCAGGTAACTAATTTCGCTTCGCAGTTGCAGGTTTTCACGTATTTTCTTTATCACGTTCCACAAGCGATCTTTTACATCGTCATCTTTCACGAAATAATCGTAAGCGCCTTCGCGCAGAAGGGTTACCGCTGTAGAAATATCTTCCTGACCGGAAACAATAATGACCGGAATCTCAGGAAAATCTTTTTTGATCCGGCGCATAATGTCGAGCCCAGACATATCAGGCAAGCTGTAATCAAGCGAAACCATATTGGGCTCGCGATACAGATTTTTTAAACATTCTTCTCCATTTCGGTATAGATAAACCTCATTGTCGGGATTGAGCGCTAAATGGTGGCGCAACATCTCTCCATAGAGCAAATCATCTTCAACAATAAAAATCCTGAACGCATCCATAAAAACAATGGTTTAATTAATTATTGAGGTGTCCAGCTAAATACTTATATTGTGGGATAAATTTTGATTAAAAA
>CAZOEV010000699.1:0-1894 GCA_964578915.1 uncultured Lentimicrobiaceae bacterium | reverse complement strand
GACCTACGCGCTTTTTCCCGACTGGAGCCACTTTGACCATCCGCCAATGGTAGGTTGGATGATGCAATTTTTCAGCCTTAACTTATTGTTTGATAGCGAAATGTTTTTACGGCTATCGTCCGTAGTTTTAATGACAGCCAACACCTTAATTGTCTTTCTGATCGGACGAAAAATTGCCGATGAAAAAACAGGGTTTTACGCCGCATTGCTATATACAGCCTCGGTTTATGCTTTTGTAATCACCGGAATTTTTATCCTACCTGATACACCACAAAACTTCTTTTGGTTTTTGAGTTTATATGGTTTTATTGCGGCCTTTTCTGCCGAGGAAAAATCCATTCAAAACCGCTGGATTTTGCTTGCCGGCTTAGTTACTGGCTTGGGAATTATCTCTAAATATACCTCGGTATTTTTATGGCTTGGCGTCGGATTATATATTTTGTTTTACGACCGCAAATGGCTCCAAAAATGGAGTTTGTATGCAGCTGCACTTATCTCGATAATACTATTAATACCTGTGATATGGTGGAACATACAAAACGATTTTATCAGCTTTAGCTTTCAGGGCGAACGGGTAAATCTTTTTGCAGGAAGTTTGCGTCCTGACTTGTTTTTTACAGAGTTAGCGGGACAAATACTCTATAACAACCCTATTAATTTTGTGCTGATTATTATGGGATTAACCGCTGCTTTTAAGTCGAAACTAAACCTTAATATTAAGACACAAAAATTTCTGCTTTTTACAGCGCTTCCGCTAATTGGAATTTTTCTGTTCTTTTCGCTTTTCAGGGCTACGCTGCCACATTGGACGAGTCCGGCTTACAATACTTTACTCTTTTTTGCTGCCGCAAGACTTGCTGGATTGCAAAAAATTTCCCGACAAGGAATTCCCAAAAGCATTAATGCAGCTCTAATTTTATTGGGTACAATTTTGTTGATAGCCAGCTTGCAAATTAAATTCGGATTAATTCCAGTCCGCGACAACAACGCTTTTCATAAACTTGGAAACCAAGATGTTACGCTAGATATGTTTGGTTGGCGCAATCTCGATGTTCCTTTTGAAAATATTATTTCCACACATATTGAAAACGGCGATATGCCTGCCAATGCGCCAATTATCGCCAACAATTGGTTTCCGCTGGCGCATATCGACTATTATGTTGCGCGTCCGCTTGGCATGACAGTTTTGGGGATGGGAAAACCCGAAAAACTTCATAAATATTTGTGGATCAATGAAAAAAGAGGTGGATTTAGTTTAGGAGCAGATTATTGGTTCCTCACCAACAGCCGCGATTATGTAGACCCAGCGGAAATTTATTCAGGTAACTTTCGGGAAATTATTCCGGCAGACACGATTAATATTTACCGTTCGGGAAAGCCCGCCAAGCGCTATTTCCTATTCATACTCAAAGATTTACAGCAATTACCTGAACAACCGATATTGCAGTAATTTCCATAAATCTCATTTTGCAGTTTTGCTATCTTTGCAGCTCCATAAGTTAAATCATTATAATGACTAGTACTTTTGCGCCAACGGCCTATCATTTGCAATCCATTGCTACAGGAAATATTTTTAAAGATACTGGCTGGATTCTTGATCCTCCCGGCGAGGAAAAACCCAGCCTAATTCGGGCAGTTTATAACAATAAACAATTAAATCTCAGAGGTAAAGACTTTGGTTTATACACCTTTGCCGACTGGCTTCCGATAAATCGTATGCTCAAAGGCTCCTCAGCTCCTATTACATACAAAAGCGAAGGCTTGGCTAAAAAGCTCGGATTGAAAAACTTATACATCACTTTTAGTGGTTATTGGCCCGAAAAAGGCGCTTTGATGCGCAGTTGTTCCTTCAAAGAAACGGAGGCCTATTCGGTTGGCGGACGCATGACCGAAA
>CAZOEV010000698.1:0-1905 GCA_964578915.1 uncultured Lentimicrobiaceae bacterium | reverse complement strand
CTGCGCGCACTTTGTCGGTTAATAGGTAATCGGAATTTTTTAAGGGAGGGAATGCACCAGTAATACCTTCACCATTGGCTTGGTGACAAACGATACATTTTTCCATATAGATTTTCTCACCCAAAGCCATTGGGTTGTCTTCCACTACTACTTCTTCCTCGATAGGAGCTGGAGTTTCCTTTTCTACTGTTGTGTTTTCTGAATTTGTTGAAGCCTCACCACCACAGCTTTGCATGGTAAAAGCCATTCCTGCAACAAATATTGCACTAATTAATAATCTTGTTACTTTCATTTTGTCTGATAATTTAAGGATAAATGTTATAAAAATAGGATGCAAAATTAATCATTCTACTCTAATTAGAATGATTTTAAACAATAAAGAAAAAAACATTTTAATTCAACGAGAATAAAGATTGCATTGCTTATTTAGATGGAAAATCAGTGCTTTTTTTAGGGCTGCAGCAACTGCCTTCTACTTTGATTTCCTTTTCGGGAGTAAGCATTTGCGATTTCGGCGAAATAAATGGAATTCCGAGAGATAACCCTCTCAATATAAATATAATACCGAGTGTGACAATAAAAACTGGAATTACTTGATTCATTTGTTTTCTAAAACGCTGACCTATAACGCTGCCCAGCAAAGTTACGCTCATCATCACGGGAATTGTTCCAAGCCCAAACACAAACATATAGGCGACGCCGTTTACAACACTATTGGTATTGATAGCTCCGGCCACAGCCACGTAAACCAGACCGCAGGGCAATAAACCATTAAGCAAACCAATGATTGCCAAATTTTTGTAAGAAGTTCGTCCAAAAAGCTTGCGGAAATTCGCGATTAATCTTGCTGCATAGCCTGAAAGCAGCTGGTCAACACTAATTTTTCCACGAAATAAAAAAGGAAATAAAACCGATAAAATCATAACGACACCTAAAACAATCGATGCCCATTGCTGAAAGCCAGCCATTTCAATTCCTTTTCCTAGCAGGCCAAAAAGTGCACCCAAGACGCCGTAAGTAACTGCCCGACCCATATTGTACAGCAAAACGCCAGATACCTTTCCCAACGTTGACTTATTCCCAACAGGAAGAGCAACTGCAATAGGACCGCACATCCCAATACAATGAAAACTACCGATCAATCCAATGGTTAAGGCTGTGTATAAATCATTCATCTTATGGTAATTGAGTTCGTATTTCAGAATAGTAAGAGGTGTCCAAATTTTTCCAGTTAATCTTCAGAATATATCTTCCCATTAAGTTTTGTACATCAATATACATCTTTCGGTTTTCATCCAATTTTATGGCAATAAACTGATCTAGCTTATCATCCATCACATGATACAGCTGCACTTCTCCACTAACTGATTTGTAATCAACATCAATTGGAAACTGCAGTTCGAGCTGTCCATTATTTTTAATCACTTTAATTTGATCCGAAAGCTTATCCGCATTATGCCTTCTATCAATCTGTTCCTGATGTGTCTGACCCTTTGGGTAATAATCGGCTGTAACTAAGTTGACTTCTTCATTAATCATTAGCACAGCAAACACAATTATTAGTGTCATAAATGCCGCCATCCAAAGCACCAGTTTAGTTCCCCAGTTCCATTTCATAGTTCATAGTGTTAGTTTCTATTTTTTGTCGAGGCTGTTTGGCCCGATAAAGGTAGTTTTATAAGATGAGAGTAGTTTTCCGTCGGTAAAAATATCAATAACAATTGGCGTACTACTTTCTTTCAGTTCAGCTTTATTCATGACCACCAAAAAGTTGGCTTCCTGAATATCACCGCCTTTAACCACCAAGTTATCGCCCATCACCTGAATGGTTCCGTCGTGTGACGTCAGCTCAAGATGAACAGGCAGTTCAACGCGGGTTTTGTTTACCAACTGAATTTTGTAAAC
>CAZOEV010000697.1:0-1917 GCA_964578915.1 uncultured Lentimicrobiaceae bacterium | reverse complement strand
CAATGTTTTGCTCACCAATAACAGGAAGACCCATTATTTCTGGAACGGTAAGTCCAATTACGACAAATCCGGCGTAAACAATTGTGTAAATAATAAACATAATAACACCCAATTTGGCTTTCTTTGGTGCGGCCTTGTCAGTGCCAATTTCAACTGAAGGTTCGTGTAACATACTATTTTGTTTAGGTTGATAAATTGATTGAATATCGTGTTTCAAAGGTATTGGTAAATTAAACTGCATATTTTTTCAATAAGTTGAATTTGAACATTGTTAGAGATCAACTTTTTTGATACATTTGGCACAAATACGGACTCATGAAGTTTTCAAAAAAACAGGATTGTGCGCATTGTGAGCTAAAATGTGATATTTACTCAACGCTTTTGAAAACAGATCAGGCAGCAGATTATAGTGCTCCCGTTCATGCCCAGCTCAAAAAGCACGATATGATTTGCAAACAAGGCACCGAAGTAACTCATGCGCTTTTCTTGACAAAAGGCTCGGCTAAGTTGTATATCGAAGGACTAAATAATCGCAACATCATACTGTATATTTTAAAACCGCCGGCGTACATAGGATTGTTGTCTTTCTTTGAGAGTCCTATTTATTCTTACTCAGTTTCAGCCATTGAGAATTCTGAAATTTGCTTAATTGAGTTAGACTTGGTGAAAAAGCTCTACATAGAAAACCATGATTTGCTCTTATGCCTAAACAAGGCTTTCGGTAAGTCAGTAGCCATGATTATGCAGAAAATCATTTCGCTCAACCAAAAGCAAATTCGTGGACGTATAGCCGAAAATCTGTTATATTTGGCTGAAATTCATCAAAGCACAGCCTTTCATTTATCTTTGACACGAAAAGAAATTGGTGAGATGGCCGCTATTTCGGAAGAAAACACAGTGCGCTTACTGTCTGAATTTTCTCGCGAAAGCATTATTGCCACCAAAGGAAAGGAAATCGAAATTTTAGATATGCCACTCCTGAAAAAAATTAGTGAATTGGGTTAGCACTATTTCCAGCATACAAATGAAAATACAATATTGTTCTGATTTGCACTTGGAGTTTGACCTCAACAGTAATTTCCTTGCAGAAACCAATTGGGAAGTTAGCGGCGAGGTGTTGATTTTGGCTGGCGATATAGCGCCGCTACATGACAATTATTTGGTAAATCCGTTTTTTTCTTTTTTGTCGGCAAATTACAAAGCAGTTTTTTGGGTGCCGGGCAACCATGAGTTTTATCACCGCGATCTCCATGATTTTAAACCGTCATTTCACCTCAAAATACGTGAAAATATCCATCTTCTTCATAATACACGGATTGTTTACGAAGGAATTGAATTCTTATGCACTACTTTATGGACGCATCTAAATGAGCCAACTATTCCGCTGATTGAAAAGGGGGTGGCTGATTTTGCTGCGATTTCACAAAAAGGCAAACGATTAAAAGCGAACGATTATAATCAACTTCACCAGGAAAGCCTGAAGTTTTTAAAATCTGCAATAGAAAATGCTACACATCCTACTGTGGTGGTAACGCATCATTTGCCTTCGATGCTGTGCAATTCGCCCGAACATGCCGAAAGTAGTTTAAATGAAGCTTTCTGTGTCGATTTAACGGCTTTTATCCGTGATTGCAAAGCTAATTTTTGGATTTACGGACACAGTCATTTCAATCAGAAGCCACTAATTATTGGTGAAACTATGTTGTTAACCAATCAATTGGGTATGGTTATGTCGAATGAACACGGCCAATTTAGAAACGGCGCCTATTTCTCGATCTAACATTTCAACTTATTCTATAATCTATGTAGAAATTCTGAAATCAAGCTTAACTTTTTGCTGAAAATCGTGCACAGCAGCTAGGCAGCGTTTCAAGGTTTGAATTTCAATATCGTTGATTTTCTTGGTGTAGAGCAGAT
>CAZOEV010000696.1:0-1933 GCA_964578915.1 uncultured Lentimicrobiaceae bacterium | reverse complement strand
TTTCGCGCAATCAGCAATTGATGTACATAAGTGAGTCGAGAAGAGAATTTATTGTCCCTGTCTGGGTCAGCCCATTTGGTCGAAACAATCTCTGTAGATCCCATATAGGACAAAAATATGGGCACATCGTTAGTACCGGCTGTTTGGCGCAAAAGTTTCAGCATCACAAAACCATCATAGGTTTTTTGCAGACTACTGCGGCCAATGCCAAGCATTAACCAATCTGTCAAACCATATTCCAGGCTGAGATGGGTAGTGGCCTGATCAAGCCCAAAAAATTCGTATACACCCCCATTCAATGCACCAAAGCGGTGAGAAATACGGAAATCCAAGTGTCGGGCATTCATTTGTTTCACAGAATGCCCATTTATAACGCGAGTTGCCTTGAAGGCAGCACTTTCGTAGGTTTTGCCGCCAATAGTTTCATTGTTTAATAATTCATCCAGATCTTGACTCATAGCAGTTATTGGATATAGCCCGAGAATGCAAATTATAAAAAGGATTATTTTTTTCATTTGATGTGTTTTTAATCGTTTACGGCTCCCTGATTTATCCATGCCTCAATTATATCAATGGAACAATCGTCTAGCTTGGCTTCTGCCTTTGGCATGGGCGAAAAACCAGATGCATGATTAATGGCGCCAAGCAGTCGTCCGTTGTCAATCTGAACCATCAATTCAGTATAAGTTTCCAGATCGATTCCCGAACCCAAAGTGGGCGCATTGCTCACAGCGTGGCAACTATAACAACTACCTGATAAAATGGGTTTTACGCTTTTAGAATAGATAACATTAACTGTATCGCAAGTGGGCAAATCAATATACAAATCTTCTTCGTTATCGTACTGGCAACTAATCGTAAAGATTAAAAAAAATAGTGGGGTAAAGTAAAACGCAATTCGCTTCATAGTGCTATGTTTAGTGTTAAAAATAAGAAAAATTCTCTTCAGCTATCAATAATTTGGTTTGATTTTATTAATTCTGACAGTTTTCCTAGAATAGCAATTTAGGAAGTATTCCATGTATATTTCCTATGCAGTAGGATTTCCAAAAGGATTTCCAGCAATAGTCGAAAAAAAATGGCCATGCAAGCGTATTTCCCAATCCAATAATTTGCTGGAAGTTTTTGAAACCGCGAAATTTTCTGCTAAGAACAACTGTTTTAAAATGGTATGTAAAGTACTGCCACAAGCTTGCAAAATTTGCTAAACTGAGCCGTTTTCAGCACTGTTTTTGATTTTTTCTTGCGAGACCTATATATTTCATAGAGAAACAAATATATAACTTTTACCCGAAACAAGCTTTAAACTGCAACAACAATGCATTTCTTTGATATCAGACATAGCGACAGAAAATGTTGAAGCATTCTTTGTCTTTATGCAAAAAGTTTGTCACCATGCAATAATATGAAAAAGATATGATTACATTTGTTAGCCTGAAAAATTCACGAATTTTTCCTGTCACTGGAAGCGTCAAAGAAGCTCAAGCGCATGAAAAAGTTTTATTTAAAAATCATCGTACCAACCATTTTGTCAGTTTTGTTGTTTTTGCTGACGTTCTTTTTTGTGATCGTGCCTCGCTTCCAGCAGCAAATGATGAATGGAAAGCAGGAAATGATCCGCGAACTGACCAATTCAGCCTGGAGTATCCTTTCGAAATATGAAAGTGACGAGCGCGATGGCGTCTTAAGCCGCAAAGAGGCACAGCAAACCGCCATCGAGCGCATCCAGTATTTGCGCTATGGCAACGAAAATAAAGACTATTTCTGGGTAACCGACATGCATCCCAATATGATTATGCATCCTTTTAGGAGCGACTTGAACGGTAAAGACTTAAGTAATTTTACCGATCCACATGGCAACAAGATGTTTGTAGATTTTGTTGAAACCGTAAAAAAACAAGAACATGGTTTTGTTAATTATATGTGGCAATGG
>CAZOEV010000695.1:0-1935 GCA_964578915.1 uncultured Lentimicrobiaceae bacterium | reverse complement strand
CTCCTGTCCCCAGTCAGATAGTTCACGACAAAATTAAAGAAAGTGGACTGAACAGTGTTGGTGGTGCCTCTATCAGAGAGATCAAAAAACTCGTTGATACCATAGAACAAACCAGTGATGTTGAGTTTATACGCATGGAAATGGGCATTCCAGGGCTACCACCTTCAAAAATTGGTACCGATGCACAAATTGCAGCCTTACAAAAAGGTGTTGCGGCAAAATATCCTGATATTCAGGGAATCCCGCAGCTCAAGCAACAGATCAGCAGTTTTGTAAAAAACTTTATGAATGTTGATGTTAATCCCGCTGGCTGCCTGCCAACAGTAGGTTCAATGCAAGGCGGTTTTGCTTCATTTCTAACTTTGAGCAGAATTCACAAAGAGCGCGACACAACGCTGTTTATAGATCCCGGTTTTCCGGTACACATGCAGCAGCACAAAGTGCTCAATATTAAATACGAATCATTTGATGTATATAATTTCCGCGGTGAAAAACTGCGCGAAAAACTCGAAAGTTATTTTTCCAAAGGCCATATTCATTCCGTTTTGTATTCCAATCCCAATAACCCATCTTGGATTTGTTTCACAGAAAAAGAACTTCAGATTATTGGTGAGCTGGCCAATAAATATGATGTGGTAATAATGGAAGATCTGGCTTATTTTGGGATGGATTTCCGCAAAGATTTCAGCAAGCCGGGTCAGCCACCTTACCAATATTCTGTGGCTAACTATACCAAGAATTACATCTTGTTTATTTCAAGTTCAAAGGCATTTAGCTATGCCGGCGAACGTATTGGCATGATGGTTATTTCCGATGCCTTGTTTAATCGTCGTTTCCCTGATTTAAAGCGCTTTTACAACAATGATCTGTTTGGCCATACTATGGTTTTTGGCACTTTATACCCCTTAAGCTCAGGTACTTCACATTCAGCACAATATGCTCTGGCTGCTATGCTGGAAGCAGCCAATAACGGCAGTTTTAACTTTGTAGAAGAAGTGAAAGTTTATGGGAAAAAGGCTGCGATAATGAAAAAGCTTTTCACCGACAATGGCTTCCATATTGTTTATGACAAAGACGAAGACGAACCCATTGCCGATGGATTCTATTTCACCTATTCTTATCCCGGCTTTTCGGGTGTAGAATTGTTGGAAAAAATGATTTATTACGGCATCAGTGCTATCTCTCTTGACATTACTGGAAGCGAAAGACACGAAGGAATTCGCGCCTGCACCTCGCTAATCAGGCTTGATCAGATGGATGCACTTGAAGAACGCTTAAAATTGTTTCACAAAAACCATCAGCAGTAAAAGCAAAAAAAGCTTGTATTGAGTAAATCCAAAAAAAACAGGCGATATAAAGTGGAAATTGGTTTATTATTTAAACTGTTTATAAATTAAGCATTTCGGCATATTCAATGGCTTCAAACAGACAAAGAATCACCTTAAAAGCTTAATTTCGTGCAATTGAATTATCTAACTAAAAAATAATAATAATGGCAAAAGTCAGAGGAGCCATAGTGGTTGATATCGAGAAGTGCAAAGGCTGCGAAGTATGTATTCCGGCCTGCCCTACCGATGTAATCGCGCTGGCAAGTGAAGTGAATGGCAAAGGATATAATTATGCCTATATGGAAAATCCTGAGGCATGTATCGGCTGTTCAAACTGTGCCATCGTGTGTCCGGATGGCGTTATTACTGTTTATAAGGTTAAACTTTAACAGTACATTGTCAAACAATAAAAAAATAGCATAATGAGCGAATTAAAACTCATGAAGGGTAACGAAGCCTTGGCAGAAGCTGCAATCAGAGCTGGTGCTGATGGTTATTTTGGATACCCAATCACACCCCAGTCTGAGGTAATCGAATACCTGATGGCAGAAAAGCCTTTTGAAAGAACTGGGATGGTGGTTTTACAGGCCGAAAGTGAAATTGCGGC
>CAZOEV010000694.1:0-1936 GCA_964578915.1 uncultured Lentimicrobiaceae bacterium | reverse complement strand
ATGCCCACACTTGAAGAAAAACCCAGTCAAACAAAAACTTTAGCACACCAATATTGGGGAGCGTATGCTTGGGATTCTTATGATATTGACATTTCTGTCGATTTATATGGCGGGGGTGGAATAGCCTGTACCACTAGTGATTTAGCGAATTTTGTTTTTAAATTGTTTAACTACGAAATTATAAAGGACACAACAACATTCAATTTAATATTTACAGAAGTCCCAACCCAAGATGTTGAACCAAGTAACTACTATCTTGGGTTATCATCTTATGATTATCAAGGATTTAAGGCATACGGACATGGCGGGTTTTGGGGGTCTATTGTTTTATATTTCCCGGAATTAGAAACATCAATAGCTGTTTTTGTTTTAGAAAAAGACAAGAGCAAATTAAGACAAGAAATAATTGATCAGATTATAGGGATATTAGATAAATAGAAATCGACGAAGAAAAACAATGAGTTATGATAAAATTCTTCACAAAACACACATCCTACTTAAAAACCAACTGGTTTAATTATGGTTTAGATACTATTGTGGTTATTGTTGGTATTTTAATTGCCTTGGCGCTTAATAATTGGACGGATAATAGAAAACAAAAAACGACAGAAATACAATTATTAATCGAATTGCAACAGGCTCTTCAGGGAATTGAAGATAACTTTATCAGCGATCTTCAGGCTTCAGAAAAAACACAGTTAAGTCGCGTTGTATTAACTGAAGTAATAGAAAATGAGTACCCGTGGCACGACAGTTTGCAGCAGCATTTTAATAGGTTTCTGTTTTTTTACAAATACACATTCGACATGGCGGCTTACAATTCAATTGAAAATTGGGGCGTGAATAATTTAACTAGCGATAGTATTAGAAGAGAAATTGTTACATTATTTCAAAATTCGCCCTCTTACCTAAATACCTTGTCGCAACAGGAGTATGATTTGATTTGGCTTGAATTACGGAAAAGTTCTAAATTAGTTGTGGATGCGAGCCTTTCAAAAGTAAAACCTCTTGATTATGATGCTTTTATTAAAAATAAAGAATTGGCATTAGAAATAAAATGGTTGAGTGCTTTAACAAATCATAATGATCAGGCGAGAAGAAATGTATTGGAAAAAATCGATGTTTTGAAGCGAAATATTAAAAATGAAATTGTTCGTTTAAAATGAATAAGTAAGCCGCATAAATGATAAAAATCTTTAGAAAAATTCGCCAAAAAATGCTGATTGAAGACAAGTTCAGTAAGTACCTAATCTATGCCTTTGGTGAAATTTTCCTTGTGGTTATTGGTATTCTCATTGCCTTGCAAATTAATAATTGGAACGAAAAAAGAGTAAACCACAAGAAAGCCATTTCACTTCTTTCCGAAATGATAGTTGATTTAAAAACAGATACAGCAACATTTAACAAAACCATAAATGCTTACGCTGACAGGCAATTAGTAAAAGAACAATTATTATTAATGACTGACTTTTCAAATGAGCCGGTTGAAGACTTGATGGAAATGCTTGTAGTTTACGTTTCCATTTCTACGGTGAATGATAATACTTATCAAAAAATAAAAAATTTAGGTATCACCAACCTGATTAAAGATGCCGGCTTACTCAACAAAATAAATCAATACTATGTGCAAGAAAAAGCAGTTAACGATGGCTTTGTAACCTGGGGTTTGGAAGCAGGAAAAATAGATAGTGATTACTGGACTTATGAGCAAGATATTTTTGAAAGCAATGAGCCTGGCAAATTCCCTTTGTTTCAAGATGAAAAAGAGAATAGAAAAAACTTAATCAAGCTTATTACCAGCATTAAAGTAAGAAATATGTTAATAGATCAATACAGACGAAAGCAATTACAAATTGAACAGCTCGAGAATATGAATGAAAATGCAACTAAGCTGATACATGAAATTGAAAAATCAGTAAGAAGTTAGGCATTAAAC
>CAZOEV010000693.1:0-1940 GCA_964578915.1 uncultured Lentimicrobiaceae bacterium | reverse complement strand
CGCCTCACCTTCTGGCGTTTGGAACTCTTCGCGGAAGTGACCTCCACAGCTTTCTTCGCGATCAAGTGCATCGCGGGCCATCAGCTCACCAAGTTCCAAGTAATCAGCTACACGGAGTGCTTTTTCAAGCTCCATATTTACCATCTCGTTTGTTCCAGGAATTTTAACGCTTTTCCAGAAGCTGGCACGCAATTCCTGAATTTGAATAATGGCTTTGTTTAGGTTTTCTGCATTACGCGCCATCCCCACAAAGTCCCACATAATCAAACCCAAACGGCGGTGATATGTATCAACAGTTTCTGTTCCTTTTACAGCCAAAAGCTTGTCGATAGTTGCCTTTGCAGCTTTTTCTGCGGCATCAAATTCCGGCGTCTTCGTATCAATATGCTGCACGCTAATTTGATCGGCTAGATAATTTTGCACCGTATAAGGCAACACAAAATAGCCATCTGACAGCCCTTGCATAAGCGCAGAAGCTCCGAGCCTATTGGCACCGTGATCGGAGAAGTTGGCTTCGCCGGCAACAAAAAGTCCGGGAATGGTCGATTGCAATTCGTAATCTACCCAAATTCCGCCCATGGTATAATGCACCGCCGGATAAATCATCATCGGCGTTTCGTAAGGATTCTCGTCCACAATTTTTTCATACATCTGGAAAAGGTTGCCATAGCGGGCTTCAATCACATGCCTGCCCAATCTATTGATTGCATCCTTAAAGTCGAGATACACAGCCAATCCCGTTGATCCAACGCCAAATCCGGCATCGCAACGTTCTTTAGCCGCTCTGGAAGCCACATCGCGTGGCACTAAGTTTCCAAATGCAGGATAGCGTCTTTCGAGGTAGTAATCTCTTTTTTCTTCGGAAAGTTCGGTGGGCTTAAGTGTACCTTTTTGAATCTTTTCGGCATCTTCTTTAAACTTAGGAACCCAAATACGGCCATCGTTGCGGAGGCTTTCGCTCATAAGCGTAAGCTTGCTTTGATAATCGCCATGCACAGGAATGCAGGTAGGGTGGATCTGCGTGAAAGAAGGATTTCCGAAGAATGCACCTTTTTTATACACCTTCCAAGCTGCGCTACCGTTGGAGGCCATCGCATTGGTCGAAAGGAAAAAGACATTACCGTAACCGCCTGTTGCAAGCACAACAGCATGTGCTGCGTGGCGTTCAACTTTTCCGGTGATAAGGTCTCTGGTAATAATTCCTCGGGCGCGACCGTCAACAACCACCAGCTCAAGCATTTCGCTGCGTGTAATCATTTCAACACTGCCTTTAGCAATTTCTTTGCTGAGGGCGCTATAGGCGCCTAATAAAAGCTGCTGTCCGGTTTGGCCGCGGGCATAAAACGTACGCGAAACCTGTGCTCCGCCAAAAGAACGGTTGTCGAGCAGTCCGCCGTATTCGCGAGCAAAAGGAACGCCCTGCGCCACACATTGGTCAATAATTTCGTTACTTACCTCGGCCAAACGATAAACGTTGGCTTCACGGGCACGGTAGTCGCCACCTTTAATCGTATCGTAAAATAAACGGTAAACACTATCGCCATCATTAGGATAATTTTTCGCAGCATTGATACCTCCCTGAGCAGCAATACTATGCGCGCGGCGTGGGCTATCGTGAATACCAAAAGCTTTCACATTAAATCCCAGTTCACCAAAACTGGCAGCAGCAGATGCTCCGGCAAGCCCTGTTCCTACAACAATAATATCCAGCTTACGCTTGTTGGCCGGGTTAACTAGATTTTGATGTGCTTTATAATTTGTCCATTTTTCGGCAAGTGGACCCTGAGGTATTTTTGCGTCTAATTTGTCCATATCGTTTTTTGCTTAAGAGAAGTAAATGACCAGCGGAATTGCAACATAACCAATTGTTATGGCAGCAGAAAATAGCGTGCCAAACAGTTTTATAAATGGTGTGTAGCGTGAATGGTAAAGTCCGAGCG
>CAZOEV010000692.1:0-1943 GCA_964578915.1 uncultured Lentimicrobiaceae bacterium | reverse complement strand
GAAACAATACCAGATTGAAAACTTCCTGGAAGCAGGCGACAATGGCTGGATAGTGCAAAAAGCACTTTTCTACAGAGGGGCATTTCAGGATGAAGACGAGAATGATTGGGGACAACGCTTTTTAAACTCGATGCTACGCGATGCTTCATTGATCAAAAAGAATTACTTCTTGGTTAAGCAAAGCGTGAAAACCATTCCACATCAAAGTGAAAACTCCAACATCCAGAAAGTGCGCGCCCTCTCAAAAGAAATTGCCGACAGCATGCCCGAATTTATGAACCAAAGGGTGAAAATTCACGGACAACCAGATGCTTCCGATGTGCAAATGGTGCGCGATTTTAAAAGGAAGTTTGCTACAAAAGCAACACCGATTATCAATGAGAAACTTGATGTGTTGTTAGCTGAATTGGTCGTATTGCACAAAGCTGCCGATTGGCAGGAGTTGAGTGTTTTCGTGAAATCCCTTGGCCCAAAAACAGCAGAAGGAATCCGAGTTCAAACTACAATCGATCAATTGAAAGCTGCCATAGAACCCGCACAAAAGGTAAAAATTGCTTCTGAGCTGTTGCTCCATATTAGACAAACTATTGCTGATGCACCCGAAAAATCACGGTTGTCACTTCTCGATTGCGCCAACAAAACAGAGACTTTATTATTTAACGAAATTCCAAATTGGCAAACGCCAACACTTTGGCACTTACTCGACAAAAACTATTCTTTAGCCCTCACTGCTGCTGCCACAGGATATATTGAGCTGTGGGAGTGGGAGAAAGTTCGAAACAATCTAATGCCACCAAACTCAGAATCGATCAGCTTATCGGAACTGGACGACTTTATGGTGCAGGCACGACGCGTGGTAGAATGGAGCACGGGAACTATCCGGGCTGTTTTTGGAGCTGAAATGAAATTATTTGAGGCCTTCGAGCCAAAATCAGCCGGTTTTTCGGATGATATCATCCGCTCTTCCGTATTGCTTTATCTGGGTGATAATGTAGGCGAACTGGGTAAGGTTTTTTATGCAGAATCGCAGCTCTCAAATCAGGTATTTGATCTTGCAAACCAAAGTCATTTCAGGGGATTAAATCCTGGCTATGCCAAAGGTGAGCTGGTGGTTGCCGATTCGCCCGAAGGCCTGGAAATTGATGCCACAAAAATTTATGTGTTTCAGTATCCTCCTTATGACCTAAAGCCGGTGGCGGGTATTGCTACCGTTACAGAAGGCAATCTGGTGTCGCATGTTCAGTTGCTCGCACGAAACCTGGGGATTCCCAATGCGGTATTGTCGCAGACGAATCTGGAAGACCTCAAAAAGTGGAACGGAAAACAAGTGTTTTATGCCGTTTCCAACAAGGGAACCGTTATCATGAAAAAAGTGGAAGAGATGAATGCCGAAGAAAAATTGCTCTTCCAGGTTAAAAAACGCGCCGAAGAAAAAATTAGAGTTCCTGTAGAGCGTATCGATCTGACGCAGCAACTTAGCCTGAATCTTCGACAAGTCAATGCAAAAAGTTCTGGTATCGTGTGTGGTCCGAAAGCAGCCAATTTGGGTCAGCTTAAGTTGATGTTTCCTGAAAAAGTGGTTGAAGGAATTGTGATCCCTTTCGGTGTTTTCAGGCAACACATGGAGCAGATGATGCCATTGGGCAACGAAACATACTGGGCTTTTCTGACGAACACTTTTAAGCAAGCCATGGCTATGGAGAAGTCGGGAAAAAGCAGTAAAGAAATAGAAACTTTCACCATACTAAAGTTGGAAGAACTGCGCACTGCTATTTTAAAAATGCCCTTGCTTCCTGAATTCAGAGTGCATTTTTTACAACAATTTGAAGCTGTTTTTGGCAAAGCAGTAGGCGATGTTCCGGTTTTCCTCAGGAGCGACACCAATATGGAGGATTTGAAAGATTTTACCGCTGAATTATCCAAAGAGATTTTAGGGATAGAAA
>CAZOEV010000691.1:0-1946 GCA_964578915.1 uncultured Lentimicrobiaceae bacterium | reverse complement strand
GTATTGGATCCACTGGTTATTCGTTCAATCCCCTACAAACAATTGGCCAATGGCGTTGCCGATGCTTTCACACATGTTTTGGAACAATACCTCACCTATCCTGTTGGCGCTTATCTTCAGGATAGATTTGCAGAAAGCATTTTGCAAACGCTTATCGAAATTGCGCCTAAAGTAATGAAAGAACCTGGAGACTATACCGCAGCTTCAAATTTTATGTGGAGCTGCACCATGGCCTTGAACGGCCTGATTAAACAAGGAGTTCCGACGGACTGGGCGATACATGCGATGGGTCACGAACTGACGGCACTTTATGGCATCGACCATGCGCGCACGCTTGCTGTAATTGCGCCAAGCCATTACAGATTCAATTTGGATTCTAAAAAAGAAAAATTGGCTCAATATGGGGAGCGCGTGTGGAATATCACCGAAGGATCGACCAAAGAAAAGGCAAGCGCTGCCATTGATAGGACAGAAGCTTTCTTTCACGAGCTGGGAATTAATACCAAACTATCACAATATACCAAGGAATATGAAGGCACAGCAGAGCTAATCTCGAAAAGGTTTACAGATCGCGGCTGGTTAGGATTGGGCGAGCATCAAAACCTTAAGCCAGAGGATGTTGAAGAGATTGTGAAAATGGCTTACTAAAAAGGCTTTGTAAGAAAAGGCCAAATGCTGTGTTTCGGCAAGCTCAACATAGCACGTTACACTCGTTTTTGAAACAGTCATTTACCGAAGTAAATTCCTTGGATTCAAAAACTTTGAAAGCCTTGGGCACAGTAGCTTTTTTTTGCGGGCACAAATTAGGCTAGAGTCGGGTGACCTAAACAATCTAAGAACAATTATTAAAAGCCTGTAACTATTTTAGTTGCAGGCTTTTTGTAAAAAAAATCGAAACCAGTAAGAAAATTAGTTATGTTTTGATTTTTAAGGAAAAATGGCTGCCAAGTTTTAAAATGCTGTTACAACTTCATTTTAGTATTCCTAAAAAACTTCTTAATTTTATTGCTTTAAAAATATTAGGCTTGAATTACCAATTAATTCAGCCGAAGAAGGAAAAACTTTTGTAATGAAATATGTATTCGCACTAATTCTTTTTTTACACGGAGCCATTCACTTATTGGGATTTGTTAAAGCGTTCAATTTGACTCCTATTCAGCAACTTTCTAGCCCTATTTCAAAAGTATTCGGCTCGTTTTGGCTATTTGTTTCACTCCTGTTTGTCATTTCGGCTATTGCCTACCTCAGCAAATATCCATGGTGGAGTATGTTGGCTATCCTTGCCGTTATTATTTCCACTATACTAACAACTTTAGTTTGGAAAGATGCGAAGTTTGCCACTATTCCCAACCTAATTATTTTGGTTGTTGCCAGTTTTTCATTGGCTCAGCTTGCTTTCAACAAGAAAATAGCGAATGAAATAGCACAAATTTATGCATCATCAGCTGGTTTTGAAACTTCAAAAGTTACAGCAGAACAACTTGCTGAACTGCCCACGCCTGTTGCAAAATGGCTGAAAGTTTCAGGTGTCGTAGGCAAAGAAAAAACCCATACGGTTTGGCTAAAACAAAAAGCCAAAATGAAAATGAAACCCGAACAAGAATCTTGGAATGAAGCTATTGCAGAGCAATATTTTTCCATCCAAGAGCCGTCATTTGTCTGGAAAGTTAACATGAATATGTCTCCATTTATTAAAATTGCAGGGCGGGATAAGTTCGTTGACGGTAAAGGAGAGATGCTTATAAAAATGTTTTCCATGATAAATATTGTGAATGCAAAAGGACCCAAAATGGATGAAGGAACTTTGCAGCGCTTTTTAGGCGAGATAGTTTGGTTTCCCTCAGCCGCTTTTTGTCCCTACATTAGCTGGGGAGAAATAGATAGTCTTTCGGCAAAAGCAACCATGGAACACAAAGGAACAAAGGGTTCTGGAACTTTTTATTTTA
>CAZOEV010000690.1:0-1946 GCA_964578915.1 uncultured Lentimicrobiaceae bacterium | reverse complement strand
CCTTCATAAGCGTGGATAATTCGCCGATAAAGTGGTAGATTTTCAGTTGTAAGCTCAACTGTTGCACCAGCTACAGGTATCCAAAGCGGACCAAAATTATCGATATTCCATGGATAATTTTCGCTATTTGGAAACACATCCGGGCTCCATAGGCCAGCAGTCTCTAAATCTTTTGTTACAGCTTTTACGTTGGGAAGCCCTGTAAGTTCTTCAGCAATATCTTGGCTAATCCAGAAGATGTACTCATCGGGCATACTCAGCCGTTTACCTTCCGTAATATTATAACGGTCAAGCAAGCGCTGATTTATCATCGTTCCGTCTGTCTTTACCAAATATTTATACTGCACCGTGCCAGGCGTTTTGGCCGGCTCACCATTTACAAATAGGTCTGCATTTTTGATTAAAATGGTATCGCCAGGCATGCCTACTCCACGTTTGATATAGTTTTCGCGTTTGTCCACCGGACGGCTTATGATATTTCCGAAATTCCGTTGGTCAGTCCACACACGTTCGCGGCCATATTCTCTAATTAAAGAGTAATAGCTCACATTGCTTTGAAAACGATCGCTTATGGTATCACCAGCAGGATAATTAAAAACCACGGCATCATTGCGTTCCACATCGCCAAGGCCAGCAAAGCGATAATAGGGCAACTTTATCCATTCTACATAGGATTTTGCAGTTTGGCTCCAAGGCAAAGTGTGGTGCACAAAAGGAAATGCAATCGGTGTATTTGGAATTTTTGGGCCATAAGCAATCTTACTAACGAACAAAAAATCACCAACTAACAAAGATTTTTCCATACTTGAGGTAGGAATGGTGTAGGCTTCAAAGAGGAAAGTGCGGATAATTGTGGCGGCTACCACAGCAAAAATAATCGCATCGGCCCACTCGCGAACGGGTCCTTTTTTAGGTTGTTCGGTAGTTTTAGGATCTGCATAGGCGGTTTCTTTCTCAAGTCCGACAATCGGCAAATAAACGAAAGGAACTATCACCGCCAAAAACTGCTGTCCAAGACCATATTTGCCGAAACATTTTACCAACTCAACCAGCATAAGCATATACACAAACACATTGAGGAATGGAATAATCAGCAGCACCATCCACCACAGTGGCTTCTTGATAATCTGTAGTATTACGAACAGATTAAAGAAAGGAATGAGGCTATAATAGCCCGGTTTACCTGCTTTTACAAAAAGCTGCCAGGCAAATACAGTAGGAATCGTGAAGAGTAAAGGAATAATTATAACCAGCTCGAGCATGTTAATAGGTTTTAAACGGCTAAATTAGGAAAGTGAACGCAAACTTGTTGGCGATTTTTGTTAATAATTCGTAATCACCTCAAAGGCAGGGCATAAGTCGCTTGCGGCATTGAGCCAGCAATTCCAATTTGCAAGCCTCCGGCACGTGCCATCGACTGAAACCATGACAAATCAATGCTGACTGTGTCCATTTCAATGGCACGACAGGGATCGTTGTCTGTAAATTTCAGATTAAGAAAAACCTGCGGAGGATAGGATTGCAAGACAACGTCATTATAAAAAACTTCATAATTCACATCGCCACAACCGCCTCCATAAGTGAGTATTACATTGAGGCAGTTGTCGTCAACAAAAACTTCCTGCACATCAAACGGATCGGAATCAATACCTTCATAATCATCAACCATTTGAATAGGTATGCACCCATTGGCTTGATTATCAGTTTTCGTAATGTTCTTTGAGCTACTGCAACCCAGCGTGAGCGATATGCTCAAAAGGACTATAAATCGGGTTATGCTATTTTGATTCATAAGTCTTATTTAAAAATGTCTGTCATTGTAAAAACACCTTTTTTATTGTACAAAAACTCAGCAGCCAACACCGCACCTTTCGCAAAGCCTTTGCGGCTGTATGCTTCATGCTTCAAGCAAAGGCTGTCTTCTTCAGAAATTAGTTTGAGTTCGT
>CAZOEV010000689.1:0-1946 GCA_964578915.1 uncultured Lentimicrobiaceae bacterium | reverse complement strand
CCTAGAGCAGTTAATTCATAAAATAGGAAAAATTCAGGGCGTAGAAAAAGTGCAACGCCTTGATCAACTATAAATTACTCACAAAATGATACTACAAATTCCAATACTGGCTTTGTTATTTTTTGGCTTAGCAAGCTGGTTTTTTATCAAACGTAAAAATGTATTGGGCTTTACTTTTGTTGCAATGGGTATTATGGCAATGCTACTATTTTTTATTGTAAGGCATTTATATCCGCATATAGTGCCGTTTTAGTGGTTTCTATCTGTTTTATTCTGATAAATCAAACCATTTTTCTACCCAAATTGTTTTGTCTTCCGGTTCGCTTTTGTGCCTGAACTCATTAGTATATCTATTGTATACATAGTCTTTTTCCCATTCTTCAGCATGCAGCGAAATCTGTTTTACGGCCTCAATCAGTTGGTCTAGTTCATCGTTTGTCATGGTAGGGTGGAGCGAAGCTCTAATCCAGCCCGGTTTTTGGGATAAATCACCGCTATTGATCATATCAGTAATTTCGCGGCTTTTGTCGTGGCTCACATCCAGTAAAAAATGGCCGTAAGTGCCAGCGCAGGCGCAGCCACCTCTAACTTGAATGCCAAAACGGTCGTTCATCAATTTCACAACCAAATTAAAATGCACATTGAGTATAAAAAAGGAAAAAACACCCAAGCGCTCTTCAATATTATCAGCTAAAATATGCACACCTTTGATTTCTCTGAAGGCTTTAAAAGCTTTTTGAACCAATTCATGCTCGCGTGCACGCATTTTCTTTGTTGTCATCTGGTTTTTCACCTCGATGGCTAAGGCTGTTCGAATCGCTTGCAAAAACCCTGGTGTTCCGCCGTCTTCGCGTAATTCAATGTCGTCAAGATATTTGTATTCACCCCAGGGGTTTGTCCAGTCAACCGTCCCACCACCAGGATGATCCGGGGTTTCATTTTTATACAAACTGCTATCAAAAACCATAACACCCGAACTTCCGGGGCCGCCCAAAAATTTATGCGGACTAAAATAAATGGCATCGAGTTTTTTCATTTCGTCATCAGCAGGATGCATATCTATGTCTACATAAGGCGCCGAAGCTGCAAAATCAATAAAAGCTACACCGCCGTATTCATGCATGATGCGGGCCATTTCATGATAAGGCGTTTCAATGCCCGTAACATTAGAACAAGCTGTAAAAGCTCCAATTTTGAAAGGACGTTCTTTATGTATTTCTAACTGATTTCTCAGTTCGTCAAGGTCAACCCGTAAATCTTTATTGGGCTTTAAAACTACCACATCCACATTTGTTTCAATCCAACTGGTGTGGTTGGAATGGTGTTCCATGTGCGTAAGAAAAACCACCGGCCTGTCTTGTTGATTTTGAATACATTTTCCTTTTTTTAAAACACCACAGCTTTTAAGCCCCATAATGCGCTGAAGTTTATTTACTACAGTTGTCATTCCGCTGCCGGCGGTAATAATTACATCTTGTGAACAAGCGTTTACATGTTGCTTTATCTTCTTGTGCGCCAGATGGTAAGCCTTGGTCATCAGGGTGCCAGTTTCGCTAGTTTCTGTGTGTGTATTGCCCACATAAGGCCCAATTTCTTCGATAATTCTCATTTCAATTGGGAGATATAATCTTCCGCTGGCAATCCAATCCGCGTAAATCATTTCTTTAACGCCGAAAGGAGTTTTAAAACTAAGTTTGTTACCGATGGTATTTTTCCGAAAAGGCTCAAAATAAGATTCTAAAGTACTCATGTAGTTATGTTTTTAGCACAATATCAGTTTACAGACAACCTAAGGCCTGAATTGGTTTTCAAAAATGAAAAAAAACTGCTTTGGCAAATATACATGAATTTATTTCAAGCCAGAGATGGGCTAAGTAGGTTTAAAAATCCTTGTTACGATACTTAGTTTTTAAATAAGTTCTCCTATTAAAGGCTTAAAATCCTTT
>CAZOEV010000688.1:0-1949 GCA_964578915.1 uncultured Lentimicrobiaceae bacterium | reverse complement strand
TGCCATTTATTGGTGGCTTGGTAAGCATATTCGCTACGATGCTATTGGCGCACTACGACAACGCAGCATAAGCTATAAGAGTCAGCAACAAATTACCAATGAGGCTTTTAGCAGTCGAAAAGCTGTTTGCGAAGGCTATGCCGGAATTATGGATAGCGTTTTTCGACTGCTCCATATCCCATCTTATATTATAAGCGGATATACACGGCAAGGCGAAACAATAAGTGCTGTTCCACATGCTTGGATTGCAGCAAAAATTGCTGGACACTGGCATTTTTTTGATCCTACTTGGGCTTCGGGCTATTTGAATGGCAGACGATTTGAAGCCCAATTTAATCCTGATTTTTTTCAGCTTTCGCCCGACGAAATGCGAAAAACGCATATTCCTTACGATCCGATTTGGCAGTTTAGCAACGATCCTATAAGCCATCAGGAGTTTATAACTGAAAAAATCAATACAACAAAAAGCAGGCAATATTTCGCATACACTGATTCAATTCAGGTTTTTTTGAGTTTGCAGCCAGAACAACAGTTTCTTGCTGAGTACAACAGAATAATGCGTGAATATTATCCGCACGAGGCATTAAAAAATCGGCTTGATTTTTTGAGTGATAACTTAGAAATTGTCCAACACAACCAGCAGGTAAATCAGCTAAATAGTGCTACAACATCCTATAATGAAGCTGTTTTGGCGTTTAATAATTATGTCAGGTTGCAGCGCGAAAACCCTACCGGAAATCGCAAAGCCAAAGAAGCTCAATTGTTGAAAGCTGCTGACGAAATTGTAAAAAGCCAAAACTTACTACAGCAATTGAACGATGTTTCGCCTGAGCTAAAACGCATGGCCATTCAGTTAGAGAAATCTGTTAGAGATTTAAAAAAACAATTAGAAAAGGAAGGCGTTCTTTTTGAATAGCAGGCTTGTTTTTTAATTTTTTAAAACGGCATCGGGAAGGGTAAAGTTAAATACAGAACCTTCTCCTTCTTCGCTATCGGCCCACAATTCGCCATTTTGTTTTTCGGCCAGTGCTTTGCAAAGGAGCAAGCCCAAGCCGGTGCTTTCTTCGCCTTCTGTGCCGGGACGTGAAATCTTTTCGTTCAGTTGAAAAAGTTTGCCAACCATTACCTTTGTCATGCCAATGCCGTTATCTCGCACCGATATTTGAAGCTTACCATCTGGCAATCTCATGCTGTCGAGCTTGATGATTCCGTCTTTTTTTGTAAATTTTATAGCGTTTGAGATCAGGTTGCGCAAAATGGTGGTAGTCATTTGTAAATCGGCATATACCGTGCAGCGCGGGTCGATTTCATTTAAAACCAAAATCCTTTTATGTTCAATAGCTTCTTGCTTCAAATCAATGCACTCTGCTGCAACTTCACGGATAGGAAACTGTGTTTTTTCATATTCCAGACTGCCCATTTGCAGTTGGGCCCATTTGAGTAGGTTTTCGAGTAGTTTATTCACTTTTACAGCCGTTTGGTCTAAAATCTGGATAAACTCCTCTTGTTCAGAATCTTCCATATCTTGACGGTTTTCGGCCAAGATTTTAGTCATACCCACAAATCCAGAAAAAGGATTACGCAAGTCATGGGCTAAAATCGAGAAGAACCTATTTTTCTGGGCGTCAAGATTTTCTAGCTGTTCGGCTTGTTGTTCGAGCTTTAGCCTGGCATTTTCAATTTGTTGATTTAGTTTTAATAGGGTTTCGTTTTTCTGCTCAAGGTCCTTAAGGGCTTGTTTTAGTGATAGTTGTGTTTTGATTCGTGCCAATACTTCTTCGCTTCGAAATGGTTTGGTAATAAAATCAACCGCGCCCAGCCTGAAACCATTCACCACATCTGTTACATCAGATTTTGCGGTGAGAAAAATCACCGGAATTTCGGCATAGCTGGCATTTTCTTTTAATCGTTTTATCACTTCAAAGCCATCCATTTCGGGCATCATAATG
>CAZOEV010000687.1:0-1949 GCA_964578915.1 uncultured Lentimicrobiaceae bacterium | reverse complement strand
ATTTAGCATAGAATGATTTTGTAAGAAGGTGTATGAGGGCTTTTGCTTTTGCCCACCGACCTTCTTTGACAGCCTTAGCAATGCGGCGTTGCAGCCTGTTCACGTTAAAGATTACCTTAGACCATAGAATGGTTTGCCAGTAGTCTTTGGGGAGTGGGAGTGCACACGATAAATTTTCATTTTCGTTCATTTGCTTTCTTCCATTAGCAGGTTCTATATCACTTTTTGCCATAAAGCACCAGATGGAGGTTAGCAGGTTTTTGCCCGTGATGATATTGCCGAAGCTCAATCACTATCCAACTCATTACAAGAAGGCATTCGCTTTGTCCATCCTCTCTGTCCGACGTTTCCCGATGCCTCGCGGTTACGGTTTGTCCAGTTTGCTTACTCGAAGCATTTGGAGAGAGCGTCGGGCTTACACGTTCCGTATCAATAACAATAGTGTGGGTTTAGGCTCATCCTGTCTACCGGCTGATCAACATCCTTGTAAGCACTGCGTTAAACATGCTTAACCTGTCAGCTCACCATTTTGGTACAGAGCGTATCAATCTCTTTTTCGCTCCTTACCTATCTCGGCAGTTACGGAATGTTCAACTATTTTAGCCCTGCCCACTCATCCAAGCCCTTAATTGGCGTTGAGACTCCAAAGACCAAATTCCTCACGGTTTTTGACCCCGTTTTTGGCTACCCGAGCCAACGATTGGTACTGTTTCCCAGGGGCTTCACCCGATAATGGCTTCACCATACATCCGATGCCCTAGTAGGATACTGCTGAAGGAACAGCAGGTTTTATCAGCCGGTCGTAACTGACTGTAAAACAATTATATAATACGACTTCGTGTCGCAATAACGGTTAGTATATGAAAAGTAGGCGTTTTAGAAGCACAAAACTTTCGGTTAAGCACAAACTTCGATACGAGCCAAAACCATTAAATTTACTACTGTTTCGCCTATTTTTTATATACATTGTTGTGCGCTGGCATTGTTATTTCAAAGTATTTCTCGGCATATCTTTGACCGAGTTTTCTTTGAGATTCAGAGTCAAAATGCAGATAATCTCCTTTGTGATTCAAGTCACCCGCCTTAGCCACAGCTATATGTTCATCTTTCATTGCAATATTATGAATGACAGTATTTATAGAATCCCATTTCATTTGTTTTTCAATTGGTTTATAAGCCCCTAATTCACCTAGAACTATTGGTAGAGTGTCATTGGCTACAATATACCTGAATTTATTAATCAACGAATCTAACCTTTGTGAATATTGTGGAATCAATTCCGATTTTGCATTGCTTTCTCCTTGATGCCAAATTACACCTTTAATTATTCCATAGTCTTTGGCAAAATCTACTTTATCTTTGAAATTATCAAGTAGCGTTACTCCACGAAAGGTTTCATTATTAATCCATTGTTCAATTGAACTCCCTCCAACGGCACAAGGAATCACTGCAATTGAAAATCCGTCTGGAATAGAATCAAATATTCTATTAGCGAAAGACATTCCGCAGTCAAGTCCTGTTAATGAAGGTTCATAAAAGTGAAGTGGCTCTTTTGCATAAATCCAGTTCATTGATTTATCAATTGTCAATATTTTTGTATTTGGTATTGTGTCTTGTGGTTCAACAAATCCACGTCCTGCCATATTTGACTGTCCTGCCATAATAAAAACATATAGACTATCAGGATTTGGTAATTTATCAACATAATTTATAGTCTGTGGAAAATTAACTCTCCACTCTTGATTGACTTTGTAGGTTTTATATTTTCTATAAATCTTTGGTCCAGCATAAAAAGATAAGATTACCCCAATACCAATTATAATCAGTCCAATTATTTTAAATCTACTATTCATCTATTCCTTGTATGTTAATTACGTTCTTCTTGCTTGCGCACAACGCCTAAGTGCAATTGCTGACAGCCTTTTGTGGTGGCCTTGTGCGTGTTTGCA
>CAZOEV010000686.1:0-1953 GCA_964578915.1 uncultured Lentimicrobiaceae bacterium | reverse complement strand
TTTTTACACAACATCATTTATTGATTTTTGAGCTTTCTGAAATTAAAAACCAAACTGGCTTGAATGGTCGAACCCAATACCTGATGTACGCCGGCAGCCAAATCTAAGCGCACTGGCCCCAAATCCATACCCGCGCCAAAAGTCAAAATATTAGGTTGCGTAACGATTCCTGCCCTCACAAAAAACTTTTGGACAACATAATATTCCAGACCACCTCGGATAGAAGCTTCGTTGTCAAAATTTTTCTCAATTTCAGCCGTTCCCAATAATTCCGGCGTAAATAAATAGGAAAGTCCAAAACGCAACACTACCGGAATTCTTTCATCTGTTTTACTGGAAAGCTTGGCTTTTATCGGGTTAAAAATATAAGCACCAGCCGTAAGTTTTTCGTTGATTTGCGCTTGCACACCAAATTCAAAAGTTATGGCACTGCCGTTTTCGTAGCCTTCAGCAAAATTTGCCGACAAATAATCGAGCTGTACACCCATGCGCAACACCTTACCAAAACTTCTGGCGTATGCCAAACCAATTTTATTCTCGTTATAGAGCTCATAACCAAACTGATTGAAGCTCACACCTAAAACACCAAAGTTAACCGGCGCAATAATGGCGGCACTTTTTAGCGCGAGTTCTTTCATCAAAAAACGGTTTTGATAGGCAATTCCGGCGGCAAAATGGGCGTAACCAGCCATACCAGCCGGATTATTTTGAACCGACCAAAAATCTGTTAAACTTACAGAGCTATTGCCCATAGCCGCAGTTCTAGCGCCTGTGGGCGAAAAACCTTCAAAAGAGTGAACAGATTTGACACCTATAAAAAAGGTGAAGAAAAACAGGATTAGAATGAAATATAGGTGTTTCATAAGCTAAAAAAGTTGTTGCGCAATTTGATTGACGAATTTAGGCTATTTTTGAAAAAAATAAGCCTTAACTATGAAAATAATCTCCTTTTTAGCAGAATTAGCTGATAACAACAACAAAGAATGGTTTGATGCCCACCGCGATCAATATAATTTAGCACGTCAAGAACTGATAGAATTTACTGCTCAACTACTTGAATCACTTAGCCTCACTAATCCCTGGGCATCAGTTTTGAACCCTTCAAAATGCCTATACAGAATAAACAGAGACATCCGTTTTTCCAAGAATAAAACGCCTTATAAAACAGCTTTAGGAGTATTTATTGCTCCTGGCGGTCGGAGTGCAGGGAATGCTGGATATTACTTGCATATTGAGCCAAATAGTAGTTTTATAGGTGGTGGAATTTATGCGCCTATGCCTACGGTTTTGCGCGCTATCAGGCAAGAAATATATTTTAAGGGTGATGATTTTGTCAAAATTTTAAGCGCTCCTGCTTTTAAAGCCAATTTTGATCAAATGATGGACGAGCGACTCAAAAGACCACCAAAAGGTTTTGCGGCAGATTTTAAGCATATCGAACTGCTTAAATACAAACATTTTGTGGTGTCTCATCCACTCAATACAGAAATATTTTCCGACCCGAAGTTGGTAAAAAAGCTGCTTCCATTATTTATTGCTCAAAAAGATTTTATTGACTTTTTAAATGTAGCAATTGCCAACTCAGAAGAGATAAATCCATAAACTGAAAGTTTACCACCGCATTCTGATTATCTGTTAATAAGTTAACAGGTTAGCGATAAGTTTGCAGTCTCATAATTGGTTGGTTGTTTAATTGGTTCAAACTAAGTGCCCTTAAGGTGTGAATTGTTATTGTTGTTTTTACAATTCACATACTCCTTAAGGGCATTGTTTTTCAATAAGTTAAATCATTGCTTAGAAATTTGCAAATTTCACAATCTCACCTATAATTCCCCTTTTACCTTTCACTTTTTTTCCTGCTCCGTTAACTGAATCATCAAAATGGCACATTGCTTTCCGCTATACTTTTGTCATCAAATTGGTTGGTTGTTTTATTAGTTCGAACTACATGCC
>CAZOEV010000685.1:0-1954 GCA_964578915.1 uncultured Lentimicrobiaceae bacterium | reverse complement strand
TAGCATCGCTCAAGCGTAAACAGATACGCTACGAAACATTGCTGGATCAGTTTTTTCAATCCGACAATCCGCTGCCGTTCAGCCCCCAAGAAATTGCAGAAGGATATTATGCAAAATTGCTGGAATATAAACACTTAGCCACTACAGTAGATTTTCGGGACTACGAAGCTTTTTACAATTTATATGGAATGCAGTCTGATGCAGGTTTTCTGAAAAAAATTGATCAGTTTGAAAAATATTTTAATAATCTAGCGCTAAGCCGCACTATTATTGACGTGATGCTCAAGGAAATAAATGCGCTGCTTTCAAAAGAAGATTATGCCAATGCCTATTTTTTGTCGGACCAGCTTTTTGCTAGCGGATTAATCAACAAGACAAACTACAAAAAACAAGAAATTACTGAACAGTTATCGTTGTCAAGAGCTGGTGTGTTAGAGTCTTATTTTCAGATAAATAACAAAGCACTGGAAGCGAATAATGAAAAAATGGCATTGCTATATTTTACAAAATCTAAAGACTTTTTTAAAACAGCTTTCGAAAATATCCCAGACGATAATACGCGTCTTGTGGCTACTAACTTGATTGGAAATTATCAGTCGAAAGCCAATGAATTGATACAGCAAAAGCAAACAGATAAGGCCATTCAATATTTAAATCAAGCTTGGGAAGCGGCGTTTCTTTATGATAACAAGCATTTGCAAATGGCCTTAAAAAACAACCTGAATGCAGCTCACCAACAAAAATTTAATCAGTTGATTCAAAATGCGATGGCGTTCAATGATGGTGGAGCAAGCAATCAGGCGCTGCTCGAACTCGAAAAAGCGGATAGTTATTACAATCAATATGCTGAATATATTAGTAACACAGCTAATTTTGAGCAGTTAAAGCAAACGCTTGGTGAGCCCATATTTTCTAATAAAATACAGTCAGGGATAAATGCGGCAAAGCTTGGAAATACCGATGCTGCCTTGAGAAATCTGGCCGAGGCCAACCAACTTGAGAATAAGAATAATTATGCCTCAAATAGCGAAGGCGGAATAAGTAATGAGTTGGCTAAGCCCTTGATTATTGAGAAGATAAGAACAGCGAATAAAGAGGTATGGGCCAATAGGCTGGACGAAGCCTGGGAAATTTACCATGACGCTCAAATGATTTCAGAAGAATTCAGACTTCAGAATGATCCTGAGATTTTGGATGTTTTTAGTAAGCTGGATGCACGAATTATTGAGCGAATTTGCATGAATAATCAGCAGGCTTATGACGAACTGATGTTGGCTGCCGAGCGGGCTGTGCGGTTTGAAAAAATAAGTGATTTGCAAAGATCATTGGCAGAGGCCAGAAAACTCGTGGATAAAAATCGTGGCTGTAATATCCAGACCGAGGCGCTCGCAAACTACGAAGGGCTATTTGAAAGCTCATTTGATTATTGGGAGCGCTATCAGAATATGCTTGACATTATGTATGCCAGTGGTTTTGAGGCAGCCATTCCGGCCTATTTGGAACTTGACCAGCAAGCAGCAAATTATGATCTTTCAGAGCTCGGTAACCCGCACCAAAATATGCAAACTTTTTTGGCTGGCCAGCAAAACCCCACGCTTACTGTCCTCGCAGCTAACTATTTTATTGCAGAAAAGGACTATAAATCAGCAAAAAAATATTTCCAATTGTTTATCTCTCAAAATCCTGATCCAAAAGTATTTAGAGCAGAAATTGAATATACGGCAAAAGTTTTTGCAGCTTATGACAGTCAAAATTCTGCTGGAAAGTCCTCGGAAGCATTATTGCAGGAATATGATCCACAAATCTTTGATTATAAAGATTTTATTAAAAATTATAAGCGGCAATTCTAAGCTGAACTATTCATAAATTTTTAGAATGATGAATAAAGTTCAGGTTAGTCTCGGCTTAGAAACAGTTTAACTTTTGAAAAAAGTTATTAGTGTTTCTTTGACGC
>CAZOEV010000684.1:0-1959 GCA_964578915.1 uncultured Lentimicrobiaceae bacterium | reverse complement strand
CATAACAGTTCTTCGGTTGAATATGGAGCGCTGGGACGCTCCTTTAAAGTTCATTGCCTTTGTTTGGTGGCCAATTGATTTATATTTCGGTTGGATTAGTGTTGCTACAATTGCGAACATTTCTGCCTACCTCGGAAAATTGAATTGGACAGGAGGGATTTCAGAGATAAGCTGGACAATCATCATGATTTCCATAGCAACTCTTCTTGCCTTATTTATGATTTTCACAAGAAATATGCGTGAATATGCCGCCGTGTTTATCTGGGCATTTATTGCTATTGCAGTGCGCCATTCCGATCAAATTCCATCAATAACTTGGAGTGCGATAATTGGAGCTTCTATTCTTGCTCTTGCTTCTGGCTTTCATGCGTATAAAAACCGGGCTACACTTCCATTCATCAGGAAAGAACCAGCGCAAAAAGTACAATAAAAATATCCAGATTAAATTTATGATTAACTTTGTGCTATGATTCAATTTGGTGAATATATCGAGATTAATAGTGAGAAGAGGTTTGGACAACCAATCATTAAAGGTACAAGAATATCAGTTTACGATGTTTTGTCTTGGTTGTCAAACGGAATGACGCTTAAAGATATTATTCACGACTATCCCGAACTGACAGAAAATCAAATAAATGCTTGTTTGTCATTTGCAGCAACAAAGGAGCATAGGAAATTGTATGCTTGATGAAACTGCTTTTTGATCAAAATATATCTTTTAGGCTAGTAAAAAGAATTTCAGACCTATTCCCAGAATCAAAGCAAGTTCGAGAGCTAGGACTTGAAAACTCATCCGATTCAGAAATATTTGATTATGCAAGAATAAATGATTTTGCAATTGTAACTTTTGACTCAGATTTTTTTGACTTAAATATTATCAAAGGCTTTCCGCCAAAAATAATTTGGATTAGGACAGGAAACACAACAACAAATAGCCTAGAAAAGCTTCTTCGAGATAAATACGACTTAATAAAATTATTTTTGGACGAAGATTATGCGTGTCTTGAAATAATGGAGTAGTTAAAGTAGAAATTATAACAAATTGGTTGATAGCTAATTATTAGGGTTTCAACAAAAAAAGCTTTGCAACTATGCAAAGCTTTTTCTATAAAACCAATCACCAATTCAACTGACTAATACCCACCACTCTCCGTATTAAAAGTTGGCAGGTTGCTATATTTCTGCGCATAAAACATCATCTGTGTCGTAAAATCTTCTGGATATTTTACCGCGATGTCTTTTATCTGTCCGATGCCGCAAACGATTTCCAGTTGCGGGTTAATAAATCCGGCAAAAGGCGCGATGCCCAATTTTTTCCAGCGTTCTAGTACTTCTGCATGAAGCTGCTGATCCACTTTTACGCCGTAATTTTCTACCAAAGCTTTTGCACCAGCATAATCACCTTCCGATTTGATGCGTTGCACTTCCCGTAAAAGCTCGCCAAATAATCTTCGCAGGCTTTCGTAGTCATTCACCCTGAAAAAAGTTTTTCCGTTAATCATTAACTGTTCTACAATACGCTTAGGCTCAGCTTTTTCAAATACCCATTTCGCTATCAGTTGTCGGTTGCGCATGTGGCTTTCTTCCAGTTGTTGCCCGGGTTCTAGGCGTACCAATTGCCGCATCATACCATTCAGCATAAAGCTGTCATATTCAGCTTTTCCGGCATCCAATGAATCCATCAGGCCTTCGTCAACTAGCTTTTTGTCAAGCATATAATATAGCGCAACTAAATCGGCGCGTGCTTCTTCAATGGTGTTGGAATAGCTTTTCAGACTTTCTGCAGGGCTTTTTACGCCTGGCAACAATTGTCCGCTACCATGACCAATCACTTCATGCAAACCGGTATGCAGTTTCGAGGCTTGTCCGCCATATTTTTTAATACGTTCTTGCTGTTCTGGCAGGTAAAATTCTTTTAAGGAACCACCTTCGCGGGAAGCGTTTTCGTACGCATCTTCA
>CAZOEV010000683.1:0-1964 GCA_964578915.1 uncultured Lentimicrobiaceae bacterium | reverse complement strand
CAGCGGGACTCAATTTTTTCACCCGTGTATTAAAAATAGAAAGCTCTTCCAGCTTGTTCATCCCTGTCAATGGTTTCAACGACTTTATCTGGGTGCCACCGGCATTGAATATGCGCAAATTAGTCAGGTTTTGTAGTGGCCCTAAATCGCTGATAGGCGTGCTTTCGATATTTAACTCTTCAAGTTGCGTGAGCTGAGAAATCGCCTGCAAATCTGTAATAGGATTGCCGCTAACTTCCAATTTGCGTAAAAACTGCTTATCGGCTAGCGGACTCAAATCCTGAATTCCGATGCCGTTTAGTTGTAAATTCTCCAAAAAATAAAGCCGAGCAAGGGGCAATAGACTTTGTAAGCTTCCATTATCTACCTTTATTTCCTTGAGATCAACAATAGCTTGCAGTTGCTCGGCTTTTGGTTTGATATCGACTTCCACATACTGCTCAAAAATCTGTCGCCAGTTGCTGTTGAGATTTCCCCACCACATCATCAGATTTTCTGTTTGATAAATCACCCTTACTGCGGGTTGAGCCATTTTCAGCGCATAAACCTGCTCCGCATTAATCCGACTCCCATCGGCTTGCACCAGTTGCAATTCGGCTAAACCATGAAGCGGCGCCAGCAATTCAACGCGGCTGTTGGAAATGTTGAGCTGTTCGAGGTTATACAGGTTTTTTAAAGGGTCCAGATTAGCAATACGGGTTTGTGATATATCGAGCGATTTTAAAAAACTCAGGTTTTCAAGTGGTTTCAAATCAGTAATTTCGGTGCCAGAAAGCCACAAAGTTTCAAGCATAGAGAGACGCGCCACCGGATCCAGCTTTTGCAAGTAGGCATTACGGCTTAGGTTAAGCGTTTTGATGTTGATAATTCGGTGCAGTTCTTCCGTGCCCGGCTTATCGCTGATACCGGCCTCTTTGGCCAAAATCGCTTTCCAATAAATAGGTAAGTCATCCCACCAGCTTTTGAGCGCAGCCGTTTCATAAATCACTAAAACCTGCGGATGTTTTAACATAAACTGCCGGGCCTGTTCCAAAGATATTTCACTATGGTCGCAGTAGATTTTTGTTAATTTATTTAAGTTTTCCAATGATTTCAGGCTGCTAACACCTGTATGACTAACTTGCAAAATATTAAGTGCTTCTAGCCCGCTAAGCGCACTCAAATCATTTACAGCTGTATGATCGAGGTTGAGGAGTTGTAGCTTTTTCATCCCGGCCAAGGGTGAAACATCAGCCGCAGCTGTGCGACTCAGGTCAAGCAACTGCATTTCAGCAAGTTGACTCAACGGCTCAATATTAGAAATTTGCGTTCCTGAAAGCCGTAAAGCATTCAGCTCTTTCAGATTTGCCAGTGGCGAAAGGTCAGAAACGGTGGTGTTAAAACAATACAGCTTTTCGAGCTGCCGAAAATATTGCATCACCTCTAAGTTTTGTATTGGCGTATCAAACGCGTATAACTCTCTAATATTCACAGAGTATTGCAGGGGGCTCAAATCACTAACTTGTGTTCCGCTAAAATAAATGGCTTTTAATTTATTGAGATTTCGCAGGGGAGAGATGTCTGCAATAGGCGTATTACTAAAGTTAATTTCTTCCAGTTCAGAGAGTTCAGCCAAGGGTTCGAGTTGTGTGAAATGCGCTTTGTAGCTAATATTAAGTTCTTTAGTTTGGGTAAACCTGCGCAGCATGGTATAAATAGGCGACACATCGGCAACAATGGTATCAGGCAACATTTTCATCAAAGTATCCTGCAAAAAAATCACGGTATCGGGTCGATGTCCGTGCAGTTTTTCGAGGAAAGCAAGCGACATAGTATCCTGATCAACAACCATAAAGCTGTCGTTACGAATAAAATTATAGGGTCGCAAAGCCACAAAAGCATCAGCTTTCAGGTGCAGTATTTTTGTCATCGGCAAGCTATCATAAACGATGGCTTCTTGACCAAAAAAGGCGCGCCATTCCATT
>CAZOEV010000682.1:0-1966 GCA_964578915.1 uncultured Lentimicrobiaceae bacterium | reverse complement strand
CTCACTGAGAAAGATAATCCTTGCTGACCATCTGTTGAAATCATGACAGCTTCAAATAATGGTGGGTTTTTAGCGTTTTTTACTGCCCAGTCAAAAATAAAATTAGCACCTGAACCGCCTTCTTTATCAGCCTTTGCAATAATTATTTCAACAGACTCCATCGGTTTGAGGTAAATTGGTCTATTTAAGTATTGTCTAATATTATCTCCATCTGTATTGTAATAATCTGCTTTCAAAATATAAATCGAGTCAGTGATTGATATATTTCGAATACTTATTGTAATTGTAAGATCGGAGGTTTGATTTTCGTATCTATGATATATATGTGAGTATAAAGGTAAATACGTTTTACCTTGAACGAAATCACTAAAATCTGATATTTCTGCTATTCTGCTTCCCAAATCAGTGGATTTTATAATCTTATGTTTTTCCTCTCCTCGACAAGATGATAAAAGAAGGATAATAAATGCGAATTTTATGATTTTTTTCATTTCTCTGTTTTTATGTTACTGATGTTTTACAAAAGAATATACACTATTTATTCGTTAATATTGCTGTTCAAATTGAAACAACTGATAGTTATTCGCCTCGTTTTCCAAATGTTCACAGCATATTGTGAGTTATTGGAGGACGGCATATCGCTATAAACCCTATTTTTTTTCAGTCTCTGCTTCATGAGGATAAAATTAAGGAATTCTTTTCATAAAAATTCATTTATCATTTTTATTCTCCATAAACCAGTGTATCGGAAGGCTAATTTTGTATCAAATAGTCTTATTCTATGAATACCTACACTATTTAATGTCAATACTCACCATAGCAGTAGTTGGTTTCTCCAAAATCAATAATCTGCTGACATTTTCATGAAAATCCTTGGTAATTTTTTCATGAAAAAAGGGGTAAAGCCACTTATCACGAAACCGAGAATCGCTTTTAAAATAGGTCGTATGTACAATTTTTGTGGAATTATCATCAGCAGCTATAAATTTAATTTGTTGAACGCCTAAAGAGCGATTCCCTTCGATATAACTAAACTCAATAAGCATTTCTGAGGGATCTATGGTAATAATTTGAAATCCAACAGCAAGATTATAAATGCCTGATAAAATTTTAAGGTTCAAAAAATAGACCTGTCCAGTATCTGTGGTAGCTAATGAATCAATATCATAAAATATCTTTGCTGGGAATTTCTGGAGCATTAAACCCTTTGATGTAGTTCGATTATTCCACAATTTTGAAGGATTGATTGATAAATAGCCTTGCCAAGCTTCTTTAAGGCTAGCATTCAAAAAGAAGGTCTTTTCGTTTTTATTATAAAGTGATAAATCATCCCCTCTATTGTATGAGGGCTTTATATCATAAAACTGCTGCTTCCCTGCTTCTTTTTGACTTTCCACATATTCCCGGATAGTTTTTTGCTCAATTTGCTCCAATTTAATATCATTGAAGCTACACTGTCCGTGTAATTGGTTTTGAAAGTAAATCAAGAAAAGTAGTAAACCGAACTTTAAAGTAATTTTCATTTTTAAACTAAATATTTAATCAATGGTTTAACCGCATTAAATTGAGCCTAATTAATGTTTACTAAACCTAAAATTAGCCTAAACTTTTATAAGCATGTATCATTTGCCGACTAGTCTTGGCTATGGTAGTAGCATCCCTACTCCTCAGGCCTCAGCTCAGTCTTTAGCTTGATCAGCAGGCTTTTTTGATCCACTTTATTTATGTTTCCGTAGCTGGCAATACTAATTTTTCCGGTTTCTTCTGAAACAACAATGGCCAGCGCGTCACTTTGTTCCGTAATTCCCAGACCGGCACGGTGGCGTAATCCAGGCCTGTCGGGCAGGTTAAGTTTTTTTGTCACCGGAAGGATGCATCCCGTAGCTTTTATGCGATTTTGCGAAATAATCATCGCGCCATCATGCAGCGGCGTGTTTATAAAAAAAATGTTTTCTATCAAGGCCTG
>CAZOEV010000681.1:0-1976 GCA_964578915.1 uncultured Lentimicrobiaceae bacterium | reverse complement strand
CAGCAGCATTCGTTTTCAATTCGGCTTCAAAAGCCTCCACTGAATCCCAAATTTCGGCACTCATTCTTGTATAAACAATGTTTTTTAAATCAATACCGAGGGGCTTATTGTTTAAGAATTGAAACTGTTGCCAGGTAATGATAGTCACCGAAATCAACCCAATAGAAACTATAAACTGACTTATTGTTAAAAAACTTCTTAGCCTGCCCTTATTCCCTTTGTTTTCTTTGTATCCTTTCAGCACATCTACAGGATTATAGGAGGAAAGCATCAGCGCTGGGATAATACCAGCCATCAACCCCGTCAGAAGCACGATGAAGAGGATTAAGAACAGGTTTGTTGTGTTAGTTAAATCAAAATATAATGGCTTGTCAAGCATATTGCGTATTGCAGGCATTAGTAGTTCAACCAACAATAGGGCAAACAACATGGCAATGAAACTCATCAAAACAGATTCGCCTAAGAAATGTCTAATCAAACTGGTTTTTGAGCAGCCGATCGTTTTTTTAACGCCAGCTTCTTTTGCTCTATCGGCCAGCTTTGCAGTTGAAATATTAATAAAATTTATCAATGCAAGCAGAAGCACTAACACCCCAATCAAAGCAAATGAACGAACAAGGGCATTATTGCCATGAGCAATGCCAAATTCATAAGGAATAGATCTGTCAAAATATACTTCATCAATAGCCTGAAGCGCATAGGCAGGCTCTTTTCCGTTTGTCCAACTAAGTTTGCCGCTTGTATATTCATTTATAGCTTTTGAAGCTTTGGATTTTGTTACGCCTTTTGCAAGCATTATATAGTAATGGTAGTTCCATTGTTCTGTTCGCTCCAGAAAGTCCTCTTGACCTGTAATTTTAGGAATATCGTCAAAAGCTGCAAGTGCATTAAATGCCAGGTGACTGTTCTCAAGGGGTTTTACTATGGCCGTAATGGTGTAGGAATAGCTTTTTCCGTAACGCACGGTTTTTCCCATTGGGTTTTCATCACCAAATATATCTTTTGCCTGCTTTGTGGTTAGCACCAGCGAAAAGGGTTTTTTCAATGCCTGTTCTTTCGAACCTTCCACAAACTCAATATGAAGGATATCAAAAAGCGATGAATCTGTGAACAAGAGATTTTCGAGTGCCATCAATTTTTCTCCATGTCTTATGGAGTTTTTTTTTCCATACCCCATGTCGATACGTGCGCTTTTCTCAATGATCGAAAGCTTGTCGATGGTGTATTTTAGCGCTGGTGCATGCAGACCCCAATCACCCTGAACCAATCTTACAATCTGATAGTCCTGCTTGTGCTGCTTATCCATTGAGGTTTCGTGTATCACAAAGGTCATGATAAGGAGCGTAGTTGCAAGGCCTGCCGCTAGACCAAACACATTGATGGTACTGTTTATTGGATCGCGTAGCCAGCGTCGAATAGTTATTATGAAAAAGTTTTTTAGCATCACTAAATGGTCTATCTAAATACAACTTTGTCTTTGTCTCCAAAACTATCGTAGGAGGAAATGATTACTTTTTCTCCGGGCTGCAAGCCTTCCATTACTTCATAGTGGAGTGTGTTTTGGCGGTTGATACTAATGGCACGTTTGGTTGCAAATTCCCCTGAAGAATCCAGCACATAAATCCAGTTGCCTCCTGTTTGCTGATAAAAGCCTCCACGACGCACGATCAGTGCATCGGTTTGGCTGCTAAATTTCAAACGAAGTTGCAGCGTTTGTCCTCTTTTGATGTGAGGCGGATAGCCAGCGGTGAAGAACAGATCAACCTGAAATGATCCCAAGGTAACATCTGTATATATTTTATCAATAGTTAATTCGTAAGTGTTTCCGTTGAAGTCAAAGGCAGCTTCCTGGCCAATATTCACGCGCGAAATGTACCGCTCGTCAATATTTGCCTTGAGCTTGAAATCATTGGGGTTGTCGATCTGGCCAAGGTGTTCTCCGCTGCTTGCCATTTGCCCCACTTCTATACTGAAAG
>CAZOEV010000680.1:0-1983 GCA_964578915.1 uncultured Lentimicrobiaceae bacterium | reverse complement strand
ATCTGATGATTAACTTTTGCGTAAACGTTTGTTCTTCAGTAGCTATACGAACAAGATATAGTCCAATTTGGAAATTATCAAGTTCAAGTTCTAATTGTCCGTTAGTTAATGTTTTATTTGTGCTAAACACTTCTTTCCCAGCTAAATCATAAATCTGAACTTCAGCTAATGATGTGCTTATCCCTTCAATTGTAATACGGATTTGATTTGCAGCCGGATTGGGAGCGATAGACATTTTGTTGTTAGAAATCTGTTTTTCAGCTACGGAAACCAGCGAAATCAATTCTTTGGTAAACACAGTTTTTCCTTCGCTTTGGCCGCTGAAATAAGTAGGAACAAATTTATAGACATCTCCTTTAAGGTTTTGAACAAAATAAATGGTCGAATCCTCGATGCTATACCCAAAAGTGTTCATGTCAAAGTACTTCCAATCGTGGCCAATCAGCGTTTTAACATCTTCCAAAGGTTTTGAGCTCCAATCACGAAAGTTTTCGGCAACAGGATAATTTTTATTGGCCAATACATCCAAATTGCTAAGTACTCCTACAACGACATAAGAAGAAGGGTTGCCTTCCAAATCATAAACCGTGGCCGAATAGCGACTAAAAAGCAAGTCCCAGCTGTTTTGAGCTGGCTCACGATCAATTACCGAACCAATGGAGAGATTGTAGTACACAAACAACTTGTCTTCATAGGGTGTAACATCTAGTGTTTCAGTAAATTCATTTGCACCATCGAGGTCGGCATAAGTGAATACATAGGTGTTGTTGATGGAGTTTTTGCTTCTTATCCACAGTTTTTTCTTTGCGCCATTAGCCAGTGAAATGATATAAATTGAATCGCCCACAACATCGTGTGTTATCATATTATAAACGCCCCATCCGTAATCGGGATGGTCAAGCGAATTGCGGTTAAAGGCGCCTTCTTCCCAAATAGTATCCGCATTGCTGAGTCTTTTCCAGTTAGCCATTCCCGTGGTGTCGATAGCATTCCAGCTCGCTGTATCTCCGTTTTCATAAGTAACTAAGCTTGTGCCTATTCCGCCGTTTATGATGATGCCAGCGCTCCATGTTGTGGTATAAAAACCAATGTCCCAAGTGTTGCGTTCGGCGGTTGCAACAACGCCATTTTCTAGGCTGTAAAAAACATCGCTGGCATAGCCGCTGCCCATGCTCACGCTGTCAACTTCTGGATTACTGAAGGCAAAAGAGGGGGTGAAGATAAAAGATAATAGAATTATGTAATTGAATTTCATGTTATTAAATATTTAGATAAATAGATTTTGATATTTACTGACCATTAATGTTGCCTAATTTTCATGAATGGAAATACAAAAATCCATTCGCAAGCATTGCGCATGATCGAAAGAAAAAAAATGATGAATAAAAACTTAAGGAAGGATGGGAGGCGCACGCAGCAAACCTGATAGGCTCAACTGCTGTGTTTTGTGTTGAAAAATAAATTCGCGGACAATTAGGCGTTGCGATACCAAATAATGCTGTTGTCCATTTTCTTGTAAAATTCCAGGGGGAAAAATAGAAAATCCTACATCAGACTTATCCGCAGCTTTATGTGAATTAAAGCTGATCGTTTTGCCGTCGTCCTTGGATTTGGGTTTGGTGAAGGGGTTGTGTGTGTCAAAATAATTAACCCCGAATATCACCTGTTGATGATAGGTTATCAAATCTCCAATAACCATCCAGAAGATGGCGAAAGCCATCAGCAGTTTGATAAATTTGGAAACTTTTTTTTCTGACATCAGTTTGATTAAATAACGTTTGCAAAATTAGCTAAAATAAAAAGACTGGCTCTACGTGGAAATGAAATGTAAAGCACAAGTCTATTGATTTTTATGCCTTTAGCAATTGATCTATGTCAATAAAAAATTAGGCAAAAAGCTCAGGTCACTTTCTATAATTAGTATGGCCAGAAAGTAAACGACTCTTTTTAAGTCTTTTTTTGAGAGACTAGATAAAAGCTTTT
>CAZOEV010000679.1:0-1987 GCA_964578915.1 uncultured Lentimicrobiaceae bacterium | reverse complement strand
TAAACGTCTGCTAATCTGATATTTATAAAACTATTGGTGGCTGTTGATTGTTCCGAAGAATCAGTAGCAGAAAATAATAGATTCGATTCAGCATCTTTAATTAATACCAGCGCATGTTCAAAGTTCTTCAGGTTTAGCTCACAGATTGCCTGCTTCAAAAGCACATCAGCAATTTCTGTGTCGCCTTTACCAAATATTTCCACTAATATTCCATTAGCAAAACTATAGTGTTCATAAGCACTTGTGTAATCAGACAATAACATATAATAATCTGCCAGAATTACATGAGAATTTGACGTTTCAAAATGCTTTTCTCCCAGTTCATCTGTTGAAATTTCTATGGCCTTCAGGTAGTTCCTTATCGCAGCCTGCTGCTGCTGATTGCCAGCTTGAGCTTGGGCAATATTCCTGGTCAGCTGCGTTTTTGTGATTGGGCTTGTTACTTTTTCAAGCGCCTCACTAGCAATTTGTTGCGCTTTGTCATAATCGCCAAGTTGATTATATATATTAGCAAGATTATTGGCAACTGTAAAATTCAAGGGATGATTTGCTGGATAATTTTCAATATAAATTTGGCGGGCATTTAAATAATATACCAACGCTTTTTCAGCATCATTTCTCATTTGCAAATAGCTACCAATATTTACTTGCAAATGCCCCCATTTAACATCATTATCAAGCGCATGCAAATTCATGATTTTTTCAGCTTTCAAGTAATAATCGTAAGCACTACCAACATCGCCAACCATACTTAGAATTCTGCCATAATTAATATAGAAACCGCTTAAAACCGGATCATCTTCAGTATAAAGTGTTTCGTACAAATTTTTGGATTGATTAAGGTTTATTAATGCGCTATCAAAACTACCTCTATAGATATAGCCTATACCAATATTTTGGTAAATATCTGCCAGGTCAATATTCTGCATATCATTATTAAGCGCAACTTTAAGCGCTTTTTTGTAGGATTGCATTGCTAACTCCTGATCTCCCAGAAAATACGCTGTAACTCCTTTATAATTGATAATTTTAATTAAATACGGTGTATTCTTTCCAAAGTTGTTTTCAATAAAAAGAATTGCAGAATCAAATAAAACGATTGCTTCTTGATACCTGCCTAAATTGGAAAAAATTTTGCCTTTAAGGTGCAGAAATTTGTATAACAACTGCTTGTCTTCACTTTCCTTTTTCTCAAGAATAAGTTCAAGTTGTGAAACAAGGTCAAGTGCCTTTTCTTTGAGCCCACTAATGCGGTATTCTTCAGCAAGATGAAGTAAAACAACAGCCGTACTGTCAAGAATCATTGACTGTTCCAATGCTTTTTGAAAGTACAAAATGGCACTGTCTGGCTTAGATTGCAGGCTGAAATGCAAAGCGGTCTGCTTATTTGTCGTAAAGCTATCAACTGCATTATACGGCAAAGCAGCAGTATAAAAACTAAAAAAACAAACAAATACCGACAAGAGCAATAAGCGTAACAAACAAGCATTCCCTGTGGGGTTAAGGCTACGAAATTAATAAAAAAAACCTATATGTTTTTGGCACGAAAAAGTGAATTATTAAAAAAGTGGAGAAAGCTTGCACCTCCTCCACTCTAATAGTCTGCTAAACAAAACACTAATGGATGAGTAATTTTTGCTTAACAAGGATTTGTTTGTTTTTCAAGGAAAGAAGGACCAATTGGTATTGGCCCGAAGGAAGTGCTGCCACACTTATTTGCTTTGTTTGTTGACCGCTAGTTCCACTAAATTTCATCTGATCAACAAGTTGACCATTTGCATTTATAATACTTAATTCAAGCAATGAGGCATCTTGTAATTCAAATGATACTTTTGTAAAATCCGTGGCAGGATTAGGATATACTGCAAAGTTTGTGTTGATTGCACTTTTTATCCCGGGCATTTCGAAACTCAGGTAGGGCATTTTTTCACCAGAAGTACTAATCACATGGCTTTCGGGTTCAACTGTAAAAATATTTCCATTAGCT
>CAZOEV010000678.1:0-1989 GCA_964578915.1 uncultured Lentimicrobiaceae bacterium | reverse complement strand
TAAGGTTGATGTCGGCGCAGGTGTTTTCTGGAAGTACCAGTGGAGGCTTTGAGTTGGCGCCAATTTATTCTGCTGATAATGGCGCTGCTATTTCGCAAAATAGTTGGGGCTACACCTCGCCCGGCGTTTACGATCAAAGCGTGCTCGACGCGATAGATTACTTTAACGTAAACGGCGGCGGTGATGCACTTGATGGTGGCATAACTATTTATTCAGCAGGCAATGACGATGGCGATGGAGCCTATTATCCAGGATTTTATTCTGGTGCTTTTTCCATTGCGGCCACCAGTAATCAGGACAAAAAATCATGGTATTCCAATTACGGAGACTGGATTGATATTTCAGCGCCAGGCGGCGAAACCAATACCGTTACTGATCGCGGGGTGCTTAGCACGGTCTCAGGAAATGGTTATGCCTTTTATCAGGGCACTTCAATGGCTTGTCCTCACGCCAGTGGTGTGGCTGCTTTGGCCGTTTCGCTGGCTTTTGGCGAACTAACAGCAGCTGAACTTGCTGATATTTTGCGCAACACCACCGATGATCATTATGATGTAAACCCTGAATTTATTGGAAAGCTGGGCACTGGCAGGCTCAACGCTTACAATGTATTGATTGAAGCGCAGGCCTGGCTCGATGGCGTGCGCAATCCATCTGGATTTACTGCCGATGCTTTAGATCAAAATAATATTCAATTAAATTGGTTACTCAATGAGGCTGAAAATCCTGTTATTATTGCCTTCGCAGAGGAGAATCAGTTTGGTAATCCTTTAGTGGATAGCACCTATTTTGTAGGCGATACGCTTGACGGGGGAGGCGTCCTACTCTTCGCCGGAAGCGAAACAAGCTTTTTACATACTGAGCTGCTTTCGGCTAGTCGCTATTATTATAAGATTTGGTCGTATAATGATACCTTAGCTTATTCTACAGGTCGCATGGTTTCTGCCGTTACTGATTGTGATTTATATTTATTGCCTTTCAGCGAAGGCTTTGAAGCAGAGGCAAATGTGCCTTTCTGTTGGACGCAGGAACTTATTGATGGCCCTTCGTGGATGGTAGGAAGTGGTAATGGCGACGACAATCCACCCAATGCTTTCGAAGGAAATAGCAATGTGTATTTTCGATCAGATGCAGTGTTTAATAGCGGTTTAACCACGCGACTTGTTACGCCACAACTGGATATGAGTGAAACAGATACGGCAGTTTTGAGCTTTTATTATACCAATCCTGAACGCACTTTTATTATTTTTAACTGGCAGGACGAATTGCAAATCAAATACAAAGCTACTTTTGAGGATGAATGGACTTTGCTCGAAAGTTTTGATACTGATGTTGTAAATTGGACTGAAGCAAGCATCCAGCTTCCTGAGCTCTCGGGTAGTTATTATATTGCTTTTGAAGGCATTAGCAATAGTGGTTTTGGCATTAGTATCGACGAAATAAGGATCAACGGAACGCAGCTTGAAGGTTTTATGATTATGGCCGAAGCCGAAGGAAATGGAACTATCAATCCCGCCGGGGAAGTATTTGTTCCGATGAATGAATCACAAGAATTTGAAGTGGAAGCAGATTTTGGACATCATATTTCGGCCCTGATGGTTGATGATGAAACCATTGCAGAGGCAGCCGATGAATCACAGTTTGTATTTACTTTTGATATGGTAAACTCCGCGCACAGTATTATGGCTTATTTTATGCCTAATGCTTATGTTGTTACGGTGAATATTATGCCAGAAGAAGCTGGATCAGTTACTATTAGCGGCGAGTTATTATTTGGCGAATTGATTGAGTTGACCGCGACTTCCGATGAGGGCTATTTATTCTCGCACTGGGTAGTTGGTAGCGATTCAATTGGTATTGAAAACCCATATAGTTTTAGTTTGGTTTCGGATACGCTCTTTGAAGCCCATTTCAAACTGATAACAGGTATCAATAGTAATTTCGCTGAAAGTGTGCAGCTTTATCCCAATCCAGCCAAAGACAATATCAATA
>CAZOEV010000677.1:0-1992 GCA_964578915.1 uncultured Lentimicrobiaceae bacterium | reverse complement strand
CATCAAAATAAGCTGAAATTTGAGTGAGGTATTTGCCATTATGGCCTTGTAAATCGGCTGGTGTAAAACGAATGGCAGCATCAAACATTTCAATGTTTTCGCCACCTACAGCGTCGGTGTTTTCACCGTCGTCCCAATACATCCAATCGCCAACCGAAGCCGGCGCATCCCAATTCAGTACTACAGTTTGATCAACGACTTCACCGCTAAGGTTGAGCGGCGGAAAAAGTAGTGCTTCCAACATAAAGTCAAGCGCAGTGTCTTCAATCAATTCCAGATCAGCTTGTTGAAAACCAATGAAACCATCAGCCGAAACGGCTAAATCATAATTTCCCGGAATTAATTGTATACTAAAATCACCTGATTCATCGGTATAATGTGTTGTGCCATTGAGCATTAGTTTTGCATTTTCGAGTCCGTTGTCGAAAATATCGGCCACCTGCCCTGAAAAAGTAATGTTCTCAGCCAATTGATTTTCGGCCCTCACGCCCCACACCTGATAATCGAAAGTGCCATCATGCGGACGAAAATAGGTCATAAAAAGCTGGTCTTTGTCGCCATCGCGGTAGCCATTGATTTGCGGCCAGCTGGCATCTTCGGTGTTTTGTGAAAACGGTAATATTTCTGACCAGGATTCAGCGTTATCAACAGAATAGCGCATCACCGCTTTGTCGTTGCCGCTATAGCTGCCATCGCTCCAAATAGCGTAAATGCGGTGGTTTGCGGCATTGTCGCGCAGCACGAAAACATCAGGACGCTCTGAGCCGCCGCTATTGTCAGATAAATTAATTGCTGGTTCCCAGCTACTTCCCAAATCGTTGGAGCGGTATAGCATGGCATCAGTTTGCAGACCGTCAATTTTTGAAGAAGTGATGGTGTAAATACTGTTGTCAACAATTTCTGTTTTAAGTCGGGCATTATACGCCTGATTATTACTCAGGTTTTGCGGACTTGTCCAGCTTTGGCCGAAGTCGGTTGATTTGCGAAAAAACAAATCTAAATCGTCATAATCAGGGCCGGTTTGGTCGTTCCAGAAAGCAAAAATCTGATCGCCTTTCAATGCAATATTACACCAGCCTGCGCCTTCGCTTGCGGCCGAAACCTGCTGTGCTGTCGTCCAGCTTTGACCGGCATCAATAGATTTCATGATAAAAATCTGCCGGTTCGAAAAAAAATCGCGGTCTTCGTAGGCCAAAACCAGCGTGTCGCCCGAAATGGCGATCTGTGGAATTTGTGCGTCCTGATTGGCGTCCGTAATTTGAATTTCGCTGCCAAAACTTTGTCCATCGTTGCTTGATTTCAACATAAAAATTTGACTGTCACCAATTGTGTTTCGGAAATAAAAAACGAACACATTGCCGTTGGCAGCAGCAATCACCGGATATTTAGCACCATAATCCAAGGCGCTGTAAATAGTTGATTTAGCACCCCAGCTTTGTCCGCCATTAGTGCTTTTGCGAAACATCATATCGCCCCATTGGTCCCAAACTAGGTAAAAATTGTCGTCGATATTGTACATGGCATGATCGCGCGAAGGGCCGTATTCGTCGGAAATATTTTGTGGTGGAAAGAACTGAATTTGTGCTGTGGCCGCAAAAAAACTAAAAGCAGCAATGAAAGTAAAGAATATCTGTTTCATAGGACGGTAATTTGGTAGGGACAAAGTTAGAAAATTTGATGAGGAAGAGAGTTTATGAGTTCAAGGGTTTAAGAGTTTATGGGTTTACGGTCACTTGTCCTGATATTGGCTTACACAAAAAGTAAATTAAAATCAGGATTATGAGAAGTGCCTTGAAGAGTTCACGAGTTTGAACCGCTAAACCCATAAACTCATGAACCCGTTAACCCGTTATCTCATCACCCCGTCAACTATTCAACACTTTTCTGGGGCACTAAACTCAATTTACTGGTGTCATAACCTTTGTCTTTGGCTTTTTGCACCAGCATAGTATAGGTGACTTCGTCCATTTGTGGGCTGCGGGAAAGTATCCA
>CAZOEV010000676.1:0-1993 GCA_964578915.1 uncultured Lentimicrobiaceae bacterium | reverse complement strand
GAATTGGCTCCACGCGTAATTGAAAGTTTTGTACTTTTAATCCCGCACTCCACTTACATAAACCGTTGTGGCGTTGTGCATATCAGAAAATCATTGTAGCACATACAGAAACAGATGGCTGATGAAGGAAATTGATGGAATTGAGTTTATCGATTAGAAATTTACGATAATGAATGAAGAAGTGTCAATCCACTATTTAATTAAGTTTGGACAAAGGGAACATCTTGAAATGTTACAAAATCAAGGCCAAATTTATATGAATACACTCAATTGGTTTAGGAGATACGAAGAAAATAAACAAATAGGAGACCGTTATGATAGTTATGATGAAATTCAACAGGTTAAATGGATGAAACTTTCGTTTCCAAACGGCAAATCTATGGAATTCAGTGCTAATGGAGAAAAAAACAGATTAACAGGAGCGCAAAACTATATATCAGAACAAAGAGACAGTTTTAATCTATACTGCATGTATGCAATTACAAATCAAATTAATGATGAATATTTTATTGATGAGAAAAATGCTGAATTCGGAGATTCTTTTTTAGTCATTAAGAATGTCCCAGATTTTGTAAATCGAATTGAAACTGAATTAAGAAATCAAAAAATGAAGTTTAGGCACGATTTGGTGAGCTATTATAATAAAAATAGTTTTACTGGCGAATTAGGTTTCTTTAAAAAGTCAATGGAGTTTGCCCATCAAAATGAATACAGATTTGTGGCGCAAACGTTGAGAGAAGAGCCTTATATATTAAACATTGGAAGTATTTGTGATTATACCCATATTTTTAGTATTGAGAAACTTAAAACATTAAAAGTTAAAATAGTTGAATAATTATTAACAAAAAAAGATATGGATAGCATTGACATATTTTTAGACAATCATACAAATAAAATCATTACTAATTTTTCAAAAATAAATAATGATAAACCTGATAGTTTCACCCCGCTCGGCGTAGTCCCCCGCTCGAGTCTCCGACTACGTCGCCAGAACTTACTAAAAACATTAAACTTGAAAGCTGAAATCGTTAATAATCAAGCTGCTTAAAATCAGATTAACAAACTTTATAATGAACTAAAGCCGAGGTAGTCGCAGACTCCGCCGAGCGAGGAAAGAAAATCAGTAAAAGCCTTACAAAGAAAAATATAGAGCATTACTTTTTTTTGCTTTCAATACTTCAAACCTGTAAATATCAAGGGGTGAATTTCTAGGACTTTTTAAAATCGGGCGAAAAAAGCATCTATGAGTATTCAGAAAAGGAACCGTTTTAACTTTTACAGAAACACTTTTCTCAATTAAATTTTTGTCGCAAATATTTACTATATTTGCGACAAGATTAAAGCATAAAAATGTCAAAAAGCATTGAAATACAAGTATTAGACAAGATAAAGCGAAGCCCAAGGGGAACGCTTTTCTTTGTGGAAAGTTTTGCCAAGATTGCCTACTCAAAATCAGCAAACAAGGCATTGGAACGTTTAGCAAAATCGGGTGAATTGGAACGGGTTGCACAAGGTATTTATGTCCGTCCTGTTATTGACGAATACATTGGAAAAGTATTGCCGAGTATTGAGAAAATTGCGGTTGCCATTGCAAAAAGAGATAGAGCTACAATAGTTCCCACAGGCAGTTACGCAATGTATAAATTGGGCTTAACAACGCAAGTGCCGTTAAACATTGTTTTCTATTCCGACACTTCGGCACGTAAAATTAAAATCGGGAAACAGACCATTACGTTTAAAAAAGCGAGTTCTAAAAACTTGGCTTTTGTTGGCGAAATCAGCACATTAGCAATTCAGGCGTTACGGACAATCGGCAAAGACCAAGCAACAGCCGAAGAAATAAAACAGATAAAGAAGATTTTGAAAAAGCAAATAGAAAGATAAAAGATTATTTTAACAATAATGATTGGTATGATGAATTTGCTAATTCCCATCTCAAAGAACAATTCAGAGATAATTTATATTTTAAGGAAGACACTTGTGTTTTAAATAA
>CAZOEV010000675.1:0-1997 GCA_964578915.1 uncultured Lentimicrobiaceae bacterium | reverse complement strand
ATTATATCTTTCCGAAGATTGCTAATTAGTAGTTTTGTGCTGCTTTTTGCAGTTGTTGCTCAGGCGCAATGCCTCGATCCTTTTGCAGCAAATTTCGATCCTTCAGAAAATAGTGATAAAGTCTGTAGATACGCGAATGCATTACAAAATCCACCCTTTCTATACCTGCTGGATAGTTCCATTGAAGAAAATTCAGGCCTGGAATGGTACAACGGTTTGTTGTGGACGCACAACGACAGCGGGGGCGAACCTTTGCTTTATGGTCTTGATCCTGAAACAGGAGAAATTGTTCAACGCATTGAAATAGAAAATGTTAAAAACAGAGATTGGGAAGATATTACTTTAGACGACAACTATTTTTATGTTGGCGATTTTGGAAATAATGCAGCAAACCGGAAAGATTTAGCGGTTTTTAGGTTTCCTTTGAGTGCCATTCCGGACAGTGGAGATGCGAAAGTGCGGGCTGAAAAAATCTTTTTTAATTTTCCTGATCAAAAGATATTTTTAATCAACTGGGATTCAAATAATTTTGATTGCGAAAGTGTGGTGGCTGGCAAAGATCAGTTGTATCTATTCAGTAAAAATCGTGGCGACCAACAGTCGAAATTATATAGCATTCCCAAAGAGCCTGGTACTTATGCGGCAAAATTTATCGACAGTTTTGATAGCAGAGGATTGTTGACCGGCGCCACTTTTGATGCTGAGACAAATACACTGGCTTTGGTAGGATACACTTATAAATCGTGGCAGCCATTTATTTGGTTGTTTTACGGTTTTGAAGGCGAAGACTTTTTCTCTGGAAACAACAGACGCTTTGACTTTCCAAATCTCACTACGACGCAAACTGAAGGCATTGTTTTTATTGCGCCTTTTCACTTGATGATTTCAGCAGAAAGCACCAAGACATTCACGGCCAGGATGTTTGAATTTGATATAGCAGCTTTTGTCGATAAACATCAGCTGGCTATCGATCAAAGTAAAGAAGAAAATTGGTTGCAAAAATCAGCTGAAACAAATGAATTTATTCTCGACAGCAGAAAGCTCAAAGTTGATGATTATTTATGTATATTTTTTAATAGAGAAGGCCGGGAATTAAAACAAATTTCGATCCAGCTTGAAAAGGATTCTCATCATCTTGAAATTCCTACTGAATTATTGGATCAAGTTCATTCCATTGCGCTTTTTGGGAAGCGAAACACCTACTATACAACACTTAATGACGAATAATACGAAAGAAGAAGCACTTTTTGAAGGAGGCCGTAAACTACCTTTGATGGAGGAATTTTACACCATTCAGGGCGAAGGCCATAATATGGGCACAGCAGCTTATTTTATTCGCATTGGCGGCTGCGATGTAGGTTGTCATTGGTGCGACACCAAACCAAGCTGGGACGCAACACATTTTCCGCCGGCCTCAGCCGATGATATTGCTGGTCGCGCCGCTGCAACACCTGCAAAAACTGTGGTGGTAACTGGAGGTGAACCTTCGATGTATCCGTTGGATTATTTCACCAAGCTGATGCAAAGTATGGGCGTGAAAACGATGGTGGAAACCAGCGGTGCGCATTCGCTGACAGGAGTTTGGGACTGGATATGTCTTTCACCCAAGAAGTTTTCGCCGCCAAAACCGGCGATTTACCAAAAAGCCCACGAGCTGAAAGTTGTCATAGAGAAAGAGGCTGACCTGAAATGGGCCGAACGTAGCGCTTCTTTGGTGCGCGAAGATTGTTACCTTTACCTGCAACCAGAATGGAGTGTGGCAGATAAAATCATGCCCTGGCTCACCGATTATGTAATGAAAAATCCACGGTGGCGCATTAGTTTGCAAAGCCATAAATACATGCAGATACCCTAATTTTAGTAGGTTTTGGCTTGTTTCGTGTTTTTAAAATATGCACAAGTAGATATGCATATTGTTGGAGTTTTGCACAAGTAGATGTGCCCTGACTTTGACAATGCGTCACCCTAATAATTTTCCCAAAAATTTTCATCAAAAA
>CAZOEV010000674.1:0-2008 GCA_964578915.1 uncultured Lentimicrobiaceae bacterium | reverse complement strand
CTTAGCAATAAAACGAAAACCGCAACTTCTTTTTTAAGGTTCATTGGGTATAAAAATGTGTTGTTTTAAGATAGTTTAACGCAAAGTAAAACAAAAAAATCAACTAAAAGTATCAATTTATAGTAAGAGCCTCAAAAAATAATAAGTCTAATGTTGAGGCTTATTGGTAATGCGTTTTTCTATATAATTAGAGTTCAATATTTTAAGCACTCCCATATAATCCAAGTTAAAAGCCATCAGGTCGCCCACTTTGATATTTCGACGGTTTTTGCCTAGGTCAACAGCCAACATATCTGAGCTAGCACCTGTGATTTCAATTCCTGATTTAATAGGCGTAAGATGCTGAGGATCTACATCAAGAAGTCCAACATCCAATAGTGCTCTGCACGAGGATTTGCCATAATCGGCTTCGTTCACTTCAAAGCGTTCGCCTGCGACATTAGTACCCAATTCGCCAATAGGAACTATTGGTTTTTCCATCAGCTCAACAATTTCGGTATACAGCGTAAACACATTGCTCTTCATACCTTTGATTGTTTTATTAGTTACCAGATTATTTCCAAAATAGAGCGTCTCTCCCACCCTAAAATGGTTTATACCTACTGGTAGCATTTTTTTCAATAAAAGAGGAATAGTAACGGAACTTCCACCCGAAAGCCAAGGAATTTTGACATCAAATGAGGCTTCAATCAGCTGTTTATAAAGACTGAGCTGAATCAGCTTATCGTGGCTGGGCATTACACCATTGAGGCAGTTAAGATTTGTTCCCAAACCCACGACTTCAATATTTGGCAGCTTAAAAATGGATGAGTAAAAATCAACGAGATTATCTCCCAGCACGCCTTCACGCAGGTCGCCCATCTCTACCATTATAATGATCTTGTGCTTTTTGTTTAGCTTAACCGATTCTTCACTGATCAATTTGATTGTATCAAATTCGGTGTTAAAGCTTACGTCAGCATATTTTACCAAACTTTTAATAGCTCGACGCGCAGGAGGTTTTATATAAACAGTTTGCACGTCAGGTTTGATTTTTTTGATCGCTTTCAAATTGCTAATCCTGCTGTCGTGAAACTCTTTAATCCCCATGTCGATCAATTCTTGCAGGTATTTTTCGTTTCCACAAAGTAATTTTGAAACCACACCCCATTGAATGTCTTTCTTGGAAAAAAACTGATCCAAAAAATTAAAATTGTGATTAAGTTTCTGAAAATCAAGCTCAATATAGGCCATGGTTTAAGTTGTTAGGCGGCGATTGATTCCCGCAGGAAGCCGCGTTAATAATTCATAATTCAACTGGTCACTAAGTTCACTAAAAGAGGATACGCTTATTGTTGCACCTTCTTGTTCTCCAATAAGTGTAACTTCTTCGCCAACAATCACCTTGTCAAGAGTGGAAACATCAGCAATAAGCATATTCATATTAATCATGCCGATAATGGCCAGGCGATATCCACGGATGAGGACACGCCCCGAGTTGGATAGTGCGCGACTGTATCCATGGGCATAACCTGTTGGAATAATAGCAATAGTTTTATCCTCGGTAGCTAGGTAAGTTGTGCCATAACTAACAAACTCTCCTTGCTTCACCTGTTTGACAGCCATAATAGAACTCCGCCAACTTATAATCCGATTTAATGGGTCTTTTTTATCCTTTCGGCGACTGATATAGTGTATAAAAGTCTCTTTACTAGGCCAATAACCATATTGTAAAATACCAATACGCACCATATCAAACTGAAAAGCCGGATAAGTTATTGTGGCAGCAGAACTGGCCACGTGCACCATATCAGGCTCATAACTGCGTGAGCGAAAAAGGTTAACCATCACCCGAAACCGTTTAATTTGTCGTTGAATACGCACATGATTTGCAATACTTTCAGCACCTGCCAGGTGGGTGCAAATTCCAACTATATTAAAAAAATCGCGGTATTGTTCGAGCAATGGCCATACCTGTTCCAGATCGGCATGGTTTAGTCCGGTTCTATTCATTCCGGTTTCCATCTCC
>CAZOEV010000673.1:0-2008 GCA_964578915.1 uncultured Lentimicrobiaceae bacterium | reverse complement strand
TTAACAAGATGTTGATAAAGTATGAAAGCATCCAAACCGGAATTTGTATTGTTAATAAACTCCGATTTATCAGTATTTATTAAGATACTATTAACAATATAAAGTGGGCTTGTTAACGTTTAGTTTTAAACAATTTTAAAAGCTTCATTTTTATTTAAAAAACTCAAAAAATTTTAAATCAGTTATTTAATATTCCCCCTTTTGTGGATAAGCTGTTAACAAAATGTGAATAGCTATAAAAACAAGTTTTTAACCACTTTTTTATCAGCCTTATCAACAGGCTATATATATTATACATTCTTTTAAAATATTTAAAGAAAGAATAATATATATAATATGCTGTTGATAAGTTTGACAGCATGACGAGAATGATTGATTTATGTTAAATTTGTTGCTGCTAAAGATTACAAAATAGAGCAATTTGGAACGGCAAGTTAATAAATTGAGTTGATTTTATGCAAGTTATAGAGAAAATTAATAAACTTAGAAAAGAAAAAAACGCCATTATTTTAGCGCATTATTATCAGGTGCCTGAAATTCAGGATATTGCTGATTATGTGGGAGATAGCTTGGGATTAGCACAACAGGCAGCTCAAACCAAAGCTGATATGATTGTGTTTGCCGGCGTTCATTTTATGGCTGAAACAGCCAAAATTCTCAATCCGGATAAGTTGGTCGTTTTACCTGATATGGAAGCTGGTTGTTCGCTGGCGGCCAGTGCACCCGAAAAAGAATTTAGAGCATTTATTGCACAATATCCCGATCACAAAGTTATTTCTTATATCAATTGCACGGCGGCAGTAAAAACAATGTCCGACGTGATTTGTACGTCCGGAAATGCGGTACAGATTGTTGAATCTTTTCCAAAAGATGCCAAGCTAATATTTGCACCGGATAAAAACTTGGGAGCATATATTAATGGAATCACCGGGCGTGAAATGGTGCTTTGGGATGGCATTTGCGAGGTACATGATATTTTATCGACAGAAGCAGTTATAAAACTTAAAACAGAACATCCTGATGCCAAGCTTATTGCGCATCCTGAATGTAAAGCAGCTTTGCTTGAACTGGCGGATTTTGTAGGATCGACAACAGCCTTATTAAATTTTACAAAAAAAGATACGGCCAAAAAATATATAGTAGCCACAGAAACAGGTATCTTGCACAAAATGCAGCAGCAGTCGCCCGACAAAACATTTTTGATCGTTCCGGCTGACGAAACCTGCAATTGCAACGATTGTCCGTATATGAAACTAAACACCCTGGAAAAACTGTTGAGTGCACTCGAAAATGAAAAACCGGCCATTGAATTGCCTCAGGATGTGATAGAAAAAGCACGAAAACCAATTGAACGTATGTTGGAAATATCAACAAAAATGGGACTTATTAAATAAAACAGCTTATGAAAAAGCATTGGAAACCAACGAAATGGTTCTTAGTAATAATGGTTTTTACTCTTACGGCTTGCTCGCAAAAAACCATCTATTTTACACAGGCGATTCGTCAGAAAGTTGAAGGAGATGGATTAGAACTTAAAGATGTACAGTTTTATAATTCGCATCCTATTACTTTACAGCGCAATCTAAGCTATGAAGAAACCAAGCTGGCTTCGGGTACCATTAATTTTGAAAACGGAAAGTTTATCGAAATTATTCAAATAAATAAAGAAACGCCAGGTATCGTTGAAAATGCTGAACGTAGCGCACTGGATATTGCTTTTGAAGCTGGCGACAACCGCTATCTGAAATTTGTTCTAAATGCCGAAATGCATTATCAGATTTCAGCATTGGAATGGCGCGATCGACATGGAAAAGTCATTTATGATACGCTTACATATTACATTAAGCCCGGTGGAGAAAAAGCGCTGCTAAAAGTGAAAAATGATAAAATTTTTAATCTCGACAAAAAAGAACGTGTAGCTCCGGGTCGGAAAGTGATGCCTACAAATAATGATATGAGATGAGATTTCAGCTCATTTTTGTCCTGTTCTGGTTTGGTTTTGTTGCAC
>CAZOEV010000672.1:0-2016 GCA_964578915.1 uncultured Lentimicrobiaceae bacterium | reverse complement strand
ACTTCCTCATAAAACAAAACAATGACTGGGGCATCAACCATCACCAAACTATCCAACTGACGGTAAAGATTTTGACGTTTATGTAGATTTATTTCCTGCATAGCTTCCTCATAAAGCTGGTCAAAAACAGGATTATTGAAATGCGTATAATTTGGCCCGTTTGGAGCCGCATTCTTGCTATAAAACAGCGAAAGGTAGTTTTCCGCATCTGGATAATCGGCTACCCATGAAGCCCTGAAAAACGGCAAACTTCCATTAGCCCTGAACTGACGCATACTCGCTGCCGGTAATATTTCCATGCTGGCATCCAGCCCAACCTCTGTTAGAGCAGATTGAATATACTTTCCTAAATCAGTGTAATCGGCTGTAGTGCTTAGGGTAATTTTTGTGCCACCTAAATTAAATTCGCTCAACAAATCATTCGCTTTTTGCTTGTCGTATTTATAGCCAATTTGCTCCAGCGTATCAAATCCGGGCAAGCCGTAAGGAATCATTCCAGAATGGGCAGGCCTTCCAATTCCATTGCGCAAAAACCGCAGCATCTTTTCTCGATCTATGCTATAATTGATAAGCTGTCGCAAGGCCCTTTGCTGTTCCGCATCCAACTTATTCAAAGTACTATCAATGTAGAAACCAGCATATTCTGTATTTAAGAAAGGCTGACGTAATAAATAAATTTTGTCACTGTATTTATCGCGCAGGCGGCCATTTCTGGTCAGTAATTCATCTTTATACCTGGAATCAATTCCCGACATAAAATCAAGATTTCCTTTCACAAATTCCATAAAGGCAATTTGTTTGTCAGCCAAAAAGCTTACTGAAACAGCATCAATAAATGGCAAGCGTTTTCCATCGAGTTGCTCAAAATAGTTTTCATTTTTGCGCATCACCAGTTTTACTTGTTCTTTCCAAAGTTGAAAATAAAATGGCCCAGTCCCTACGGGATTTTTCCGAAAGTCTTTTCCATAAAATTCAATGGCTTCGTATGGAACAATCGCTGCATAAGGCATACTTAACATACCCAGAAAAGGAGGAAATACCTGCTTAAGCCTAACTTCAAAAACACTGTCATTCAAGGCCTTAAAAGCATAACCAGTCTCAGTTTGTTCAACATAATTAAAAATCCATCCTCCAGGAGAAGCCAATGTTGGATTTAAAATTCGGTTAAAACTATACACCACATCATCTGCATTCACCATTCTTGTTTTTTGCGGAAAGGCAGGTGATTCGTGAAAAAATACGTCCTTTCTAAGCTGAAAAGTATAGACTAAACCATTAGCTGAAATATCCCAGGATTTGGCAATAGTGGGCACTATATCAAGCTTATCATCAAGACTGACCAAGCCGTTAAAAAGCTGATTAGAAACCCAAATATGCGGTAAATCCTTGGCATAAGCAGGATCGAGACTCGTTAGGCTAACCGCTTCATTGTATCTGAAAATAGATTTTTTTTCGTCATCGGAAGTTGATGAATCGCAGGAAACAATCATCAATATTAAAGCAAATAGCCAAGCAAGTTTGAGGAAAATATTTTTTAAAGCTTGCTTCATAGGTTTCAATTTGCCGGTAAAGATAAACGCTTAAATTAAGCCGCGAAAATCTGTGAAGATCAAACCATCTTAGTGCCCAACTTTTCCATAAGCTGAATCCACTTCTTCCGCCTTTGATCATCTGCTTTGCGCGTTAAACCTAGCGTTGTGATTCGTACAGGTTTTATGCCGCAAAAATGAAGTAAGCCTTGGCGCATTGCATTATGGCCGGGCGCTTTTTGCACTAAGTAATAATACCATTTGGGAGAATCCATGGTAACCACCAAGCGAGCGGTTTTACCTTTTAATAGTCGGTCAGGATCGGTTCTTCCATTGTTGTATTTAAACGCAAAACCAGGCAAAAATGTGCGGTCGATAAAGCCTTTGAGGAGGGCAGGATAGGTACCCCACCAATTGGGATAAAAGAAAACCAGGTGATCCGCCCAACTTATAGCTTCCTGCGCATCAAGTAAATCTTGTTCCAGCG
>CAZOEV010000671.1:0-2036 GCA_964578915.1 uncultured Lentimicrobiaceae bacterium | reverse complement strand
CAATAAGTTTACTTTGGTAAATGTTTGTTTTCAGCACAAGCACAACGTGATACGTTGAGCCTGTCTGCTGCCAGGCAGGCCTGTCGAAATGAAGAAATTGGCATTTTCTGGCAAGCACTATTTACAGCTTCTCAACCAATTCCATCATTTGAGATGCCAATTGATCAGCAGCAGCCTTAGATTTTCCTTCGGCATAAACGCGGATAATGGGTTCTGTATTTGATTTTCGCAGATGAACCCAGCCCTCCTCAAAATCTATTTTCAGTCCGTCAATCGTTGTTGTCTTTTCATTTTTATAATGTTGCGCCATCGCTTCCAGCACTGCATCAACATCTGTTCCGGGAGTAAGCTGAATTTTATTCTTCGACATAAAATAAGCCGGATAAGTCTGACGAAGCTCAGAAACAGACTTTTTTTGATGTGCTAAATGACTTAAAAACAGGGCAACTCCAACAAGTGCGTCGCGGCCATAATGCAGCTCAGGGTAAATGATTCCGCCATTGCCTTCGCCGCCAATAATAGCGTTTGTAGCTTTCATCAGCTCTACAACATTTACTTCTCCTACAGCTGATGCGCTGTATTTCTGGCCATGATTTTCAGTAACATCGCGCAAAGCACGCGAAGAAGATAAGTTAGAAACCGTGGAACTAGGCGTGTGTTGCAATACATAATCGGCAACGGCCACCAGCGTATATTCCTCGCCAAACATAGCGCCGTTTTCATCCACAATAGCCAGCCTGTCCACATCAGGATCGACCACAAAACCCAAGTCGGCTTTTTCCTTCACCACCAAATCCGACAAATCGGTCAGGTGTTCGGGCAACGGCTCAGGATTATGCGGGAATTTCCCATTTGGTTCGCAGTATAGCGGAAAAATAGTTTTAACGCCCAAGGCTTCCAACAAGGCCGGAATCGCCAGTCCGCCAGTAGAGTTTACTGCATCAACGGCAATCTTAAAATCAGCAGCAGCAATGGCTTTTTTATCCACCAAAGGCAGCGCAAGCACCAGCTCAATATGCTTTTTTATCCAGTCATTTTGAACTGTATAAGAACCAATTTTTTCTATTTCAACAAACTCAAAATCCTCTTTTTCAGCCAGATTAAGCAGCCATTCGCCTTCTGACCCTGAAATAAATTCACCTTTATTATTCAGCAGTTTCAAGGCGTTCCATTGCGCCGGGTTATGACTGGCCGTGAGGATTATTCCGCCATCAGCGTTTAAGGCCGTAACAGCTACTTCCACGGTAGGTGTTGTGCTTAAACCCACATCAATAACATGAGCGCCCATCGCTTGCAAAGTACCGCAAACCAATTGATTAACGAAAAATCCCGACATGCGGGCATCGCGACCAACCACAATTGTAAGTGCCTTGCCTGAGGCGCTGCGCTCAAGCAATTTCACATAAGCTGCTGTGAATTTGGCAATATCTAAGGGGCTCAAGCCATCACCGACTTTGCCTCCAATTGTTCCTCTAATTCCTGAAATAGATTTGATAAGTGTCATAAACGCTTTGATTAGTTGATTTGCAAAAGTAGGAAAAGCCGCTCAAGCGGAGTAAGGTATTTTGGATAAGGCAGCGAAAACAGCTGTTTTTGTAGCGATTAATAGCTACATATTTTATATTTTCGCTGATTAATTAAGAAACAGCTTATGGCACAGGTAAAAGGAAAAAAGAAACTATTCGACAGGTTTTTACATTTTGTAGAAGTTGGCGGCAATGCCCTACCGCATCCGGCAAGTATTTTTGCTATGCTAGCGGTTGCCGTTTTGGTGATCTCCTGGTTGGGTCATCTCCTGGGCTGGACAGTATATCATCCGGCTACTGAAGAAGAGGTTTCTATCATCAATTTGCTTTCCAAAGAAGGCGTTCACCGTATTTTTCTGGAAATGGTGGACAATTACACCGGTTTTGCGCCCCTGGGCATTGTTATGGTGGCGCTGTTGGGTATTGGCATAGCCGAAAGCAGCGGCCTGATTGGCGCTGCCATCCGTTTGCTGGTGATTAAAGCACCTTCGCGCATGCTTACTTTTGTGA
>CAZOEV010000670.1:0-2039 GCA_964578915.1 uncultured Lentimicrobiaceae bacterium | reverse complement strand
TTTCTTATGCCAGCATGGATTTTGAAGAAGCCAAAACCTTCAAACCTGCCATTATTTTTCCCGACGACGACAACAAAATCAGCGAATAAATCTTGAAAAAGCAATTAATCAGCATTTTCAAATACCTTATTTTTTTATTGCTAGGGCTGGGGCTTTTGTGGCTCAGCTTTCACAATATTGAACTGGCTGCCTTATGGGACGATATCCGCTCGGCCAATTATATTTGGATGGGTTTTGCTGTAATTTTCGCAATTTTATCACACATTTTCAGGGCATTACGCTGGAATCTGCTGATAAACAGCATGGGATACAAAACGCGTACTTCAACGACGTTTGCGGCAGTAATGATTGGTTATTTGGCCAACACAGCTGTGCCTCGCATGGGCGAAATTATGCGCTGTGGCGTGCTTTCCCGAAAAGAGAAAATTTCGTTCAACGCACTTTTTGGTTCCGTAATTTCCGAACGGCTTTTCGATTTAATTGTACTGATGTTTTTGCTGCTAGCTGTTGTGGCCTTTCAATGGGATATGCTGGGTGGATTTGTGTTGCAAATGACTAATCCTTTCGTGAGTTCAATTACACGTAACAGTCTTACCGTCAGTTTATTTATAGCCTCTGTGATTGTTGTAATCATTGCGCTTTACTACCTGCGCAAGCGATTTAAAGACCATTTACAAGAACTTCCTTTTTACGATAAATTTAAGGAGTTGATTTTAGGATTACTCGATGGAATAAAAACCATCAAGCGCATGCGTCAAAAGTGGCTTTTTCTGTTTTATACCGTTATGATTTGGGTTTTCTATGTGCTCATGACCTGGATTCCACTTTATATGCTTTCCGAAACCTCACACCTGGGTTTGCGTGCCGGAATAACCCTGCTGGCCATTGGAAGCCTTGGCATTGTCGCTCCTGTACCTGGCGGAATCGGAGCTTACCATTTTATTGGCAAAGCTGTTTTGGTTCAGCTATTTTTTATCGATCCCATTGGTGCCGGCTCTTTTGTGGCCATAACACATGCCGGACAAACCCTGCTCAATGTTTTTGTGGGCGGAATGGCTTACCTTTGGATGTTCTTTGTCGATCATAAAAAACCCGCAAATGACACACCTCCAAATCCTTCAGCATAAAATTATTGACGCCCACCAGCTCGATCTAAAACTTGCTTTGTGGCGTTTTCAGCAGAAAAAAATCGTGTTTACCAACGGATGTTTCGATCTGGTGCATCTCGGCCATATTGATTATTTATCCAAAGCCGCCGACCTGGGTGATGTGTTGGTTATCGGCCTCAATACCGATGCTTCAGTAAGTCGCATCAAAGGGCCGCTGCGCCCTGTGGTGAACGAAAATGCGCGTGCCACACTTTTAGCCGCTTTACATTTCACAGATGCAATTGTGTTTTTTGACGAAGCCACGCCTTACGAACTAATTAAAATAGTGCAGCCCGATATTCTGGTCAAAGGCAAAGATTACAAAGCCGAAGAAGTGGTTGGCTATGATATTGTTACCGCCAAAGGCGGAAAAGTGGAAACCATAGATCTGGTAGAAGGCTACTCAACCAGCGACCTGATTCAAAAAATAAAACAAGCTTATTGATTACTTGTTTTCCTACTGATTTTTAATTAACTTGCCAATACTTTTATGATTATTCCATAATAGTAACTTAATTCCCTAATTGGGAATAAGTACGATTTTAGATCACTACTATAGTATTGATATACAGTGTTTTATACTGTCAGGTATAGTGCTTGTTTATAAAAATCAAACAAAATTAAAATGAAACGCATTGATTTCTTTAAAATATCGCTGATAAGTCTATTGGCCGTATTTGCTTTAGCTTCTTGCAAAAAGGATTATTCAACCCAAGAGCCAAAACCCGGTATCGAGAGCTTGAATATCTCACCTTCGTTTAATTGGGAAACCAGCCAATACACCACTTTTCAAATCTATTCAGAAAAAGCTGCTTTCATTAAGATTCAATCGTCTGACAATCAAACGATTTACCACCTCGGATTTTATAATCATTTAGAGGATTTTTATTC
>CAZOEV010000669.1:0-2043 GCA_964578915.1 uncultured Lentimicrobiaceae bacterium | reverse complement strand
TGAATTTACAATTGATCAAAAAAATCTAAATCTATTTTAGCTTAAACTATTCAAAAACAACTTTCTGCAGGAAAAACACGCTACGTGGGTTTTCAATACGCAAACGGTTATTACTAATTTTTTGATTGCCGGCAACTAAATAATACGCATCATACCAGGGATAGATTTTACCAAAATATTCCTCGAGAAGCCTGTCATTTGGAAACTTTAGATCGACTTTCAGCTTTTCAAGTTCAGAGGCCGCCGCTCCATCGGCGCGAAAAACCTTGCTTTGCAGACTTCCATTGTGAAACAAGGCCGTTAATAACTCTTTACCTGATTCGGAAGTTTTAACATGATTCTCCAGTTGAAAGCTGATTAAATTCTCCATACGAAAACCGTTGACCCAATTTATATTGCCTGTTTTGTCAAAAGAAAGAATCAGCGTATTAAAAAAGTTATAGCCTTCAAATATGGTGTAAGTATAAGGAATTGGGCGGCCATAAAAATCATAATCTATCCGGGATTCAATGCGGTATTGCGGCTGAAATGCTTCGGTAGCAAAAATCAATTGATTGCCTTGATTAATAATCTGAGGGGTGAAAAACTGAAAAGAAATCTCGCTTTGATCAACAGCTTTTCCGCGCGACTGCAGTTGGCGAAGCCGGAGTAAATCTTCGCGCGCCAACACCTTATCAATACCTGGGATTTGATTGAATTGATAGAATTGCGATTGCGTGCTACCGTCCGCTTTCAGTCGCAAGAAAAACACGCCAATGGCTTCACGCTCAATGTTGCCATCCACATCTTTGAGCGAAACGCCGCGCTTGCTTTCACGTTCGAAAGCACCCAGCGCGATGATATCGTTGTCCAAAAAAGTGAAGCCGATAGATGCAAGGAAATAGCTTTGATTATCATCAGCTTGATATTGTCTGCGTATATTGCCTTGGGCATCAAAAACCAAAAATACATCTGCTTTGTAGCGTTTATTTTCAAACTGTTTGACGGCGGCCACAAAAATTCCCTGTTCTACCGAAGCACTCATTTCACGAATCAGCAGCTGGCCATCGAGTGAGGCGTCAAGAGTTGTTAAGGCACCAGATTTTAGGTCGAACAGCAGGAAATCAGCCAGATAGTCTTTGAGGTTGAGACCAAGCATCAATTTATCGCCTGCCAGCTCAGCGTCAGCAATTTCGGCCTGAGCCGGAAAAGTGCCACCCAGCAAGCCAAACTTTGAATTGTTAATATTATAATTAACTATCTCATAAGAGATTACATCCTGTTTTTTGCTGGTGCTATTTATTAATATTATGGCCACACGTTCTTCTGTTGAGACAACTTTTTGCACTTTCATGCCGTCCTCCAAGAGCAGGAAGCGTACCCATTGCTCGGTAAGATTGGTGTCGATAAGGCTAAAATACCATTTGCGTTTGCCAATGGAATCCAGCTCGTTGCTCTCGTAAAACAACAACAAACCTTGCTCGCCCAGTAACTCATAGCGATAGCTTCTACTTTCGAGCTGTACGGGTAACTCGATGCGGATGGGTTCAATTTCCTGCGCAGACAGGATTACTGAAAATCCGATTAGTCCTATAACTAAACTTAAAAACTTAAATAGCTTCATGCTTTACTTTTAAATCAGCACCTACGAAATTAATGGTTTTTTTCAAGTTGGGGAGAAAAAATCAACGATTTGATTATTCGATAATTCAACGACCTACCTCTCTAAAGACGGTAGGCAGGTTCAAAAATTCAAGGACCTAGCTCTTTGCAGTAGGCAGGTTCGCGACCATACAACATTGGTTCGTGACCGCACAACATAGGTTCGTGACCACACAACATTGGTTGGTGACGATGGAACATTGGTTGAAATGTGGGAGTGTTCAGAAAAGTGTGTCAGGGTTTGACATTTGGTGTTTGACGTTTTTTTTGTCGCCGGATTAGTCGCAGCCTGACTGGGAATTACAATAGCAAAGGGCTGGCGCGCGTCCCCTGACGCGTGTCGCCGAGAAAGCTGTATAATCCATTCAATATTCATCTTCACAATAAAGTCAGGGCGCGACT
>CAZOEV010000668.1:0-2047 GCA_964578915.1 uncultured Lentimicrobiaceae bacterium | reverse complement strand
ATGGCAATGAGCCCGGCCACCATATTCCCTATCTTTACAATGAAACTGGAGCTGCTAAAAAAACACAAGAAAGCGTGCGGATGATACAGCGGACGATGTATGCCAATGCGCCTGACGGGCTATGCGGCAACGACGATTGCGGCCAAATGTCGGCTTGGTATATTTTTAGTGCGCTAGGATTTTATCCGGTATGCCCGGGAAGTGATGAATACTTCATCGGAAGTCCTTCAGTAAAATCAGCGAGACTTGATCTAGGAAATGGTAAAACACTGACGATCCATGCTAAAAATCAATCAGCCGAAAACGTTTATGTAAAATCAGTAAGTCTAAATGGCAAAGCGATAACTAATTACAAGCTAAGCCACAGCGCACTAATGCAAGGAGGTTTGCTTGAATTTGAGATGACAGATAAGTTAAAATAAAGGCTTTTCAGGAAATTTGATCTCTTGTTTTTTATCCAGTTTTGCACACCTACTTTTGTTAAAAAAGCAATGCCTAATCGAAGAATTCACGTGAATTTTTCAGATACGATCGAAGAATTCACGTGAATTTTTCGAATACATTTAAAAATTTTCATATTTTTGTTCGTGAAAAGTCTATTTAGGAATCATTAATGACTGGTTAAATGATGTCTGATGGTTAATAAAAAAATACTTTAAAGTTTCAGTATTGCTTGAATAATAGAAAATTTATAAATCTCTTAGCCCATGAAAATCACAAGAAGCTTATTGCCTTTGCTAAAAGAAAGCTACGACAATTCAGAAAAAATTATCATCATTTATGGAGCAAGGCAAACAGGCAAAACAACGCTTTCCAATGATTTTATGGCCCAAATTGCGTCGGAGAATAAACCTTCCGAAATTAAAATTCTCAAAGTAAATGCAGATGAACTGCGCTATGTTGATGTACTATCATCGCGCGATTTGAACAAAATGAAATTACTCACCAGCGGCTATGATTTGCTCTTTATCGATGAAGCCCAACTGATTCCGGAGATCGGCATTAACTTAAAAATACTTCACGACAGTCTGCCTAATTTACGATTAATTGTAACGGGTTCGTCCTCACTTGATTTAGCCAATCAAGTGAAAGAACCACTTACAGGACGCACCTCCACTTTCAACCTTTATCCCATCTCAGTAATGGAGTTAAGCAGCACTTATAATGCTTTTGAAATGCAGGAAATGTTGGAACAATGGATGATTTTTGGCTTATATCCCGATATCATCAACCAGCCTTCGGTTGCAATGAAGGAGAAATACCTACGCGAACTCAGCAGCGCCTATTTATACAAAGATATTATTGCCATCAGCCAGATCAGAAACAGTCAAAAAATAGATGGTTTACTGAAACTTTTGGCCTTTCAAATTGGTTCAGAGGTCTCGGTAAATGAACTTGCTAAACAATTGGGAATGAGTCAGGAAACAGTAAACAGCTACATCGATTTACTCGAGCAATCGTTTATCATTTTCCGGCTTGGTGGCTTTAGCCGAAATCTGAGAAAAGAAGTCAGCAAACGAAATAAAATCTACTTCTGGGATTGCGGTGTGCGCAACGCAATTATCAATAATTTCTCTTTATTATCGATGCGCAATGACCAAGGTGCACTGTGGGAAAACTTTATAATTGCTGAACGCATGAAAGCTTCCAGTTACAAGCAACGCTATGTTTCGTCCTATTTTTGGCGCACTTATACTGGAGCCGAATTGGATTATGTAGAAGAAAAATCGGGTCAACTTTTTGCTTACGAAATAAAATTCAAAAAAGAAAAAACCAAGGCTCCTAAAGCTTGGATTGAAAACTACAGCTCTAATTTCCAATGCATAACCAAAGATAATTTCTGGGATTTTGTGCTTTAATAAGCCTTCATAAATTCAAGAAAATCATCCTATCTTTTTTACGCACAATTATTTCAACTCGCGCTGCGCCTTCTTAAACCCCACTAATAATACAATATGTTCAGTTCAGGCCGCTGTTGTTGAAGCTTTTCAATATCTTTACTACTGATACGTGTGTTATAGCATTTAAGGTGTTTGAGCGCTGGAAG
>CAZOEV010000667.1:0-2055 GCA_964578915.1 uncultured Lentimicrobiaceae bacterium | reverse complement strand
TATCCGCATTATTGCTCCAATTCCTGGCAAAGGTACCGTGGGTATCGAAGTGCCAAATCAAAATCCGGAAATCGTTTCGATGCGAACCATTATTGGTTCTGATAAGTTTACCAATAATAATTACGAGCTACCTTTTGGTTTGGGCAAAACAATTGCCAACGAAAGTTTTGTAGCGGATCTGGCCAAGATGCCTCACATCTTAATGGCAGGTGCTACCGGTCAGGGAAAATCTGTTGGCCTGAATGCCGTAATTGCTTCCTTACTGTATTGTAAGCATCCTGCTGAGTTAAAATTTGTGATGGTTGACCCTAAAAAGGTAGAGCTCAGCTTGTTTAGTCGCATTGAGCGTCATTATTTGGCCAAACTGCCTGATTCTGAAGAGGCGATCATAACCGACACCCGAAAAGTGGTGCGCACGCTCAACTCACTAAGTATTGAGATGGACAACCGCTACGAATTACTCAAAGATGCGCAGGTGCGCAATATTAAAGAGTATAACGTAAAATTTAGGAACAGAAAACTCAATCCCATGCACGGACACCGTTTTCTGCCCTATATCGTTTTGGTGGTCGATGAGTTTGCCGATCTGATTATGACTGCTGGTAAAGAAATTGAAAGCCCGATAACACGTTTGGCACAGCTTGCACGTGCTGTTGGTATTCACCTGATTATTGCTACCCAGCGTCCTTCAGTAAATATAATCACCGGAACAATCAAAGCAAACTTCCCGGCCCGTATAGCTTTTCGGGTTATCTCGCGTATTGACTCACGCACTATTCTCGACTCCAACGGCGCCGATCAGTTGATTGGCCGAGGCGATATGCTGCTCTCTACAGGAAGTGATTTGGTGCGCCTACAATGTGCTTTTATTGATACGCCTGAAGTGGAAAAACTTACTGAGTTTATTGGTTCTCAGCGTGGCTACCCCGATGCTTATCACCTGCCCGAGTATGCCGAAGAACAAGATGAACGCGTGGAAGTATATGACGCCAGTGAACGCGACGAGTTGTTTGAAGATGCCGCCAGAATTATCGTACAAACCCAGCAGGGCTCTACTTCATTACTTCAGCGTAAACTAAAACTGGGTTACAATCGTGCCGGAAGAATCATCGACCAATTAGAGGCCGCTGGAATTGTTGGTCCTTTCGAGGGAAGCAAAGCCCGCGAGGTAAGAGTTGCCAACGAAATGGCTTTGGAACAATTTTTGAAGGACCTAAATGGTAATCTAAACGAAAACTAATATGAAATTGATAAAAACTGCATTAAGTCTTAGCCTGATAGTTTTATTTAGCAATGTTTTTGCGCAACTTGATGCCGATGTTTTGCTCAAAAAAGTGATCGACAAAACGAAATCTTACAGCGCTATAAAAGTTGATTTTGAGTATCGGATGTTGAATACGGATGCAGGCATCGATGAAGTAAAAGAAGGCATTGTGTATGTAAAAGACGATGCTTATAAACTGATAATGGCAGGCCAGACTGTGATCTCTGATGGAGAAACAATCTGGACTTATCTGGAAGATTCGGAGGAGGTTATGATTAGTGATGCTGCCGAAGGTGAAGATAATATTACACCAAGTAGGATTTTGACTTCTTATTATGAAGACCACAAAATCAGTTATGTCAATACGCGTAATGAGGAGGTTCCTGGGCAAAAAACTATCGAGCTTAAACCCCAAGAAGGGAAGAAGTTCGCGAAAATTCAAATTACTATTGACGAAGATAAGTTGCAAATAAAAAGTTTCTCGATTATTGATAATGGAGGCAATGAATTTGTTTATAGCCTCAACTCCATGGAGGAGACAAAAGATGTAAATGAGAATTTTTTCACTTTTGATGAGACTGCCTATCCTGATGTGGATGTAATTGATATGAGATAATGAGGTTTTTTGTAGTCGCTTTTCTTGTTTTATTGCCATCCTTTATTTTTTCACAAGTCAATACCGAGAGGTATAGAAAAGACTATGACTTGCTGGGGTTTTCCTTAACCAATACTACTGGAATAGATTTTTCGACTGGGAATACGGAAGAATTCGAAATAAGTGAGGCTATTCG
>CAZOEV010000666.1:0-2058 GCA_964578915.1 uncultured Lentimicrobiaceae bacterium | reverse complement strand
AGCCGAATGAGGTCAGCATGACCAGAATTGCTGTTGGTAAGGCTTAACCGACACAAAAGTACTTATACGACATTTGCACAATTGAAGCTATCGGAGCAGGTTGCAGAAAAATATTTAGTGGCTTTTGGCTGAACTGCTATTCATCGAGAGAAGCGACTTTTGAACATCCGCCAGAGCTTTAAATCGTCAATTTATTGACTGCTAAATTTCTATCATGCCTGCTTAAAATATCATACACTTTTTGCGTGCCAAAAATTTCCCTCAAACGTTTGCGGTAAATATTTTATACTTTATTGGCTATTCCTCAATTTATTGCCTTATAAATAAGTATGTTTGAAAAGAAATTATGCGCAAGCAGTTCATTTCATCCAATTTTTTTGTACCGATTAAACAACCTTGTCACTATGAAGATTTTTTTACGCAATGCCAGCTTTACCCAAAATTCCTTTAAAATACTTGTAAGCTTTTTTATCGTTTTGAGCTTTTTTGGTTTAAACAATCAAACGACTTACGCGCAGATCTATGAGCCGGAAGGTCTAAATATGCCTGGCGGTTTTAACGGCTGGAGCAATCCACCTACAATTCCTGCTTTTGCAAGCGCTACGCAAGCTGCCGGCCAGTTAGCGCGCATCCCCGGAGGGATAAACCGCTACCAAACAATTTTTGAAGTGGATGGCACAGAAATAGTTTCCGGAACGCACGAATGGCTTTTCACCAGCGGACCGACTACCAATTATTATGGCAACAAATGGGCAGACGTTGTAGTCGTTTCCAATCAGTTACAAACTTATACGCATAACAACGGCGCAAACAACTCAATAACTCTTGCTTCTGGAAACTGGTATACCATGAACTGGGAAGACATTGGTTATGGAAACACCCGTGCTATTTTTATGGAAACAGCTGCCGAGCCCGTTGCGCTATCGTCACTTTCTGTGCCAACAGATATCGTCACAAATCAACAAGCTGAAATAACGCTGACCACTTCTTCTGCTGCCTCCGCAGAAGAAGTTTTTTATTTACGCTACACCAACGATAACTGGACAAGCTCAGCGGTGGTCGTCTTCAACATGAGCGGCACCAGCGGCACAGCCACTATTCCCGGCCAGGACGAAGGCAAAACCATTAATTATTATGCTTTTAGCTCGACGGTAAGTGGCGTAAGCACAGATTACGACCTTTACACCATCAAAGCGGCTAATAATGGCGGCACAAATTATACCTATACTGTCGCCGGTTTGAGCAGCGATGCCGAAATCCTTACGTTTACTTTAGCTGAGCAAACTGGCGCTGCCGCGATTAATTCAGCCGCTGCGACAATAGCTTTAGAAGTGGTAAACGGCACTGCATTGACCAATCTTACGCCAACAATTACTGTTTCTGAAAATGCCAATATTTCTCCCGCCAGTGGAACAGCACAGGACTTCTCAGCACCTCTGGAATATACCGTTACCGCAGAGGATTTGACAGAGAAAGTTTGGACGGTAACGCTTACAGAAGCCGCTCCGCCGGCACCAAACTATGGGCTGCGCGATGATGAAGGCGCTAACTTACCAACTCTAACTTACTGGTATTCTGATCAAGCAACTGATCTCACCGAAAAAGGAAGCGAATTTAACAGCAAAGCCTTGGGTGAACTAACAGCGCTCTATATCAAAGGAGCAAACATTAAAAGCTGGAAAAGCGGTGACGGTAATGTTACGGGAGCTATTTTTAGCTATAAGATTTGGGAAAGCGCTGCGGATGAGCCTGCCGTTTATACCGAAAGAGCCGTAAACTGGTCTTCAGATGACGGCGGTAGAAACCAAACCTGGGCTAATTTTGGCGCAGAAATTGAAGCAACTTCAGGTCTTACTTCTGGAAACTATAATTTCAAGATATTTTTCAGCATTAGCGGTTCCGGCGTTCCCGGAGCAACTGAAAACGGACCTTTCACGGCTAGTTTTGTTATTCCTGAACCTGCCAGCAGCGATGCCGAAATCCTTAGCTTTACTTTAGCTGAACAAACTGGTGCTGCCGCGATTAATTCAGCCGCTGCGACAATAGCTTTAGAAGTGG
>CAZOEV010000665.1:0-2062 GCA_964578915.1 uncultured Lentimicrobiaceae bacterium | reverse complement strand
CAAGGAAGTATTTGGAGATAATTACAAAGGGGCTGACCGTTTTTCTTATTTCACCCAGCTTATTGTGGGCCGGAAAGTGAACGACTGGCTTTCGTTGCAATTTAATACCAGTTTTACACACTACAACAAAACTGATTCCTTGATCGACCACGACAAAATTTCTATTGGAATCAACGGCCGCGCACAATTTTCACCGCAGTCATCCATTTTATTTCAATATGACGTGCCATTGAAGATCAAGAGCATAGCGGAACATCGCGGATTTACTAACCCTTCCAAACCCAATTTGGGTGTAGGCTGGGAAATTAGAACAAGCACACACGCATTTCACATTTATGTGTCAACAGCCGGTGGCATTGTGCCTCAGCACAACGCCATGTTCAATCAGAACGATTGGATGGATGGCGACCTGATGCTTGGTTTCTCCATAACACGTATGTGGAGTTTCTAGGAGCAACACAATAATTATCAATTTAATAACCTAAATATTAAACCTATGAAAAACAGAATTATCATTCTTGCAACGCTGTTTATCGGTGTTTTTGCATTGTTAGCATTTACTGTACCTCAGGAAAAGAAAAAAGGTGGCCCATGGGAAATCCCCGCTGAATATAAAAGCATGGAAAATCCTTATAAAGGCGATGCTTCTTTAGATAAGTATGGCAAACAGTTATATAGCAAACATTGCCGTTCATGCCATGGAAATGAAGGAAAAGGAGATGGTCCTAAAGCTAGAAATCTTGACACTGATGCAGGCAATTTTGCTGATGCTGCTTGGCAGGAATCAGTAACTGATGGTGACTTGTATTTTATGTCAATTATTGGTCGCGACGATATGCCTAACTACGAAAGCAAAATCGTTGATGACGAAGAACGTTGGGCTGTTATAAATTACGTCCGCTCACTTAAAGAGTAAACCCTAAAATTAGATTTTCATAAGACTATTCAATAAAGGTTTGCCTTGTTGGAGCGCGATACAGCAACTCAGCAGCGCAAACCTTTTTATTAAACTACTCATCCTATGCTAAGGAAACGGATTTTGGCTATGCTGCTTTTGCTTCTGATATTTTCTGTCTCTGCCAGCGCACAACTGCTGGTAGATATGGAAGCAGAACCCGCCGGCATCGAAAGCAATCAAACGTGTTTTGAATGCCACACCAATCAGATTTACTCCTATGAGAATGATTGGACAGGTGAAATTGAGCGCAAAGCGATGAATCCTAATTTTATTTTGGATTCAACGGCTTTTCATCAGGGTGTTCATCGGCATTTTGCTTGCACCGACTGCCATTCGCCTGATTACGAAAGCTTCCCGCATCCCAGCGAGGCGCGTCTGGAGCCGATGTACAGCTGCATAGATTGTCACGGAGGCGATGATACTTATGCCCAATATCAGTTTGAGCTGATTGAGGAAGAATTTTCAAAAAGTGTACATGCTACGCATAACGATGAAAACTTTGACTGTTGGATGTGCCATGATCCGCATGCCTATAAAGCTATGACGCGGGGTAATTTTAAAATTACTGAAATCGTGCAAAACCATAACCAAACCTGTATCAGTTGCCACAACGATCCGATACAGTTTAAATTGGTTTCGGATAGCCTTAGGCCTGACTTAGCCGTGGTTCACGACTTTATTCCAAATTATAATTTGCATCTCAAATCAGTACGCTGTATTGAATGCCATACTTCACAGGAAGATACGATGTGGGTGGCTCATCAAATTCTAGAAAAGGATCTAGCTGTGAAGAAATGTGTGGATTGCCATTCGTCTAATACCATGCTGATGGCATCTCTTTATAAATATCAAAATCTGGAGGCGCGGCAGGATGGTTTTCTTAATGCCGTTATCCTTAATAATTCTTATGTAATCGGTGCCAATCGCAACTACATCTTCAATATTATTAGTATTGTGCTTTTTGGTTTTGCCCTGTTGGCGATTGCAATTCATGTTTATTTCCGATTTAAAAACCGTTGATCCATGGCTGAACGCATTTATTTATATCCTATTTGGTTACGACTTTGGCACGCCATCAATGCTTTGATGTTTCTAGTGTTGCTC
>CAZOEV010000664.1:0-2064 GCA_964578915.1 uncultured Lentimicrobiaceae bacterium | reverse complement strand
AAGGCTTCGTAGTTTTCTGAACCCAAAGCAACATCAGCCACGTCTTTAAGCTTGATTTGAGCACCATCTTCTTTAATTTTCAAAACGACATTTCCAAATTCCTCAGCACTTTGCATCCGGTCGCGCAGCGTAACGGTATAAGTAAATTCTGTGCCCGCAGGTGCTGGCTCACCACCAAATTTACCGCCAGGAACAATCACATTTTGTTCCTTTAATGCGCTCATAATATCGCCTACTGAAATTCCGAGACTGGCCATCTTTTCGGGTTTCACCCAAATGCGCATAGCATAGTCGCTTACACCTACTACATCAACTTTCCCTACGCCCGAAAGACGCGAAAGCTCATCACTCATATTGAGTCGGGCATAATTGCCGATAAAATCGCGGTCAAAAGTATGATTGGGAGAGGTGAGTGAAACAATAAGCATTGGAAAAGTAAAGGACTTTTCTACTGTAACACCTGTTCGGTTTACTTCTTCAGGAATCTGTGCGGAAGCTGCCGATACTTTATTTTGAGTTAAAACACTCGACATATCTGGGTCTGAGCCCAGATCGAAAGTCACCCGTAGGCTCATGCTTCCTGAGTTGGTGTTGATAGATTGCATATACAATGAATTATCAACGCCATTGATTTTTTGTTCTATAGGTGTGGCGACAGATTGCTCCACATTTAGAGCGTTAGCGCCAGTATACCTGGCACTTACCTGCACGAGTGGTGGTGCCAAATCAGGATATTGCTCAATGGGAAGGCTCGATAACGAAACCAGCCCGGCAATAGTCATAATAACAGCGATAACGATGGCCATGATTGGCCTTTTTACAAAATAGTTGTCCATAGTATCGCTTATTTATTGTTAGGCTGTTCGTTTTTATAAGGTTCCGGATCGATGGTTATGCCAGGTTTAACCTTTTCAAAGCCTTCAACTACAATTCTATCGCCTACTTCTAAGCCTGATTTTACCATAAATGACTGATCTACCGTATTGCTCACTTCAAGAATGCGATTTTCAATGGTGTTATTTTCGTCGAGCACATATACCTGATACATCGTTTGCAGCTCGCGCACAGCTCTTTTGGGAATAAGAATACTGTTTGGAATGAAGTCGTTCAGCATTTTTATGCGAGCAAACTGACCGGGCCTCAATAGTTTTTTGGGATTGGGGAAGGATGCCTGCAATAAAATTGTTCCTGTATTGGGATCAATGCTGCGGTCGATAAAATCTAGTTTTCCACGCTCTTCAAAAACTTCATTATTTGATAAATACAAACGGATGCCTTCTTCTGTAAAAGCCTTTTTATAATCATCATTCAGGGTGCGCTGGCTCAGGTGTAAGTATTCATTTTCCGAGAGGAAAAAGCGTACAATAATGGTGTCAGTTTGCGAAATCGTATTCAGAATTACCGGATTGGGCGACTGGCCAACATAATCTCCGGTTTTAGGAATTGACCGACCAATAATACCACTGATTGGTGCGCTGATTCTGGCATAGCCCAGCTCAATGCGCGTGGCCCTCAAATTGGCATTGCCCGCCTCCACATTGGCCTGAGCAGCTTCAAACTGAGCTACCGCTGCATCCAGATCGCGCTGACTTACGGCATTGTTAGCTGCCAATGGTTTAATCCTGTTTAGGTCGCTTTGGGCTTTAGCTAGCATGGTTTGCGCCTGTGCCACAACACTCAATGAGGCAGCTTCCTTGGCTAAAAGTGGCTGACGATTAATAGTATATAATAATTTACCTTCTTCAACGAAAGTGCCTTCTTTAAAATACATACCTTCCAGAACACCATCAACTCTGGCTCGAATGCTTATGTCTTTGAAGCCATAAGTTTGGCCTACAAAAGTGGTGTATAGCGGCACGTCTTGCATAGTTATTTCCATCACTGGAAGCGATAATAGGGGTTGTTGTGGAGGTACTTTTTCTCCACAGGAAACTAGGAGCAAAGCTGAAAGTGAGAAGAGAATTTGGAAGTGCTTTACTCCATAAATTTTGAAATTGAAAGTGAACATAGCATTGTTTTTTGGTAAGCTCAGAATAACAATTGGAATTAGGATAATATTTTTCG
>CAZOEV010000663.1:0-2069 GCA_964578915.1 uncultured Lentimicrobiaceae bacterium | reverse complement strand
AAGCGCCGTGAAACGGTTGCCACTGTTGATGTTCAGCATCTTCGATACTGGACCAATACCGTGAGTTGGGTACAAATCACCATTTCTATCAACAGCATGTTGGGTGCGCCATCTGGCCTCCGAAAAAGCGGCTTCGCCAAACAATACTCCGCCGCCATAAGGCTGCTTTCCGTCATTGAATTTCACCTCGCGCAAATCATGCTGATAACCGCCCTGCACATGAACCAGCTCGCCAAAAACGCCCTGACGAACCATATTGAGCACAGCCATAATATCACGGCGGTAGCAAACATTTTCGAGCATCATGTACTGCAAACCTGTTTCGGCAGTTTTTTGCACAATATCCCAATGTTCCTGTACTGTTTGACCCATAATTACCTCGCAGCCCACGTTTTTTCCGGCATCGAGGGCTTCCATAGCCATCGGATAATGCCATTCCCAAGGAGTTGCAATAATCACCGCATCCAGATCGGTGCGAGCCAACAATTCACGGTAAGCGTGTGGGCCATTTTTATAGACTTCGGGCTGTGGTTTTGCAGCCTTTTCAAACAGTTTTTGTGCCGTGGCAAGCATCCTTTCGTCTATATCACAAATCGCAGGAACCACAGTATCTGAACGCTGCAAAGTGAGACGCAGCAGCTCTTGGCCGCGCAATCCTGTGCCAATAAAACCAAGGCGCAATTTGCTGTTATTACTACCAAAAACCACCTGCGATGGCAATATCGTGAAGGCCGCGCCGGCAAGCATTCCCATTTTGATGAATGCTCCTCTGCTAATTTTATCCATAAGAACCAGGTTATTTTAGCTCACAAATTTAGGTTGAAAAATCAAAAGATTCAATCCCTAAAGCATTCGTGATAAAGATTGAGCCTAATATAATAAGTCGAAAAATAAAGAATGTCGCTAATATTTACACAGTTATGTTTTGCCGCCACTTGATTGGACTGTTATCAGCGGAAGCCTTATCTTTGTCAGTAATTTAATCCGATATAAAATCTACAAGTTTATCCTTATGAATACTTTAGCTCAACTCAAACAATTTACAAAAGTAGTTGCCGATACCGGCGATTTTGAAAGCATGCGTCAGTTTAAGCCTGTTGATGCCACCACCAATCCATCGCTGATTTATGCTTCGGCCAACGATCCACAGTATGCACCACTGATGGAAGAAGCCATTGGTTTTGCCAACAAATCAGCGGCTAATAAACAAGAAAAATTGGGAATTTGTCTGGATAAACTTGCCGTAAATTTCGGGCTGGAGATATTAAAGATTGTGCCCGGACGCGTTTCTACTGAGGTTGACGCCCGCCTTTCGTTTGACACCCAAGCCACAATTGACAAAGCGCGGCAACTTATTGCGCTTTACGAATCGGCAGACATTGACCGCCGTCGAATTTTAATAAAAGTTGCAGCCACTTGGGAAGGCATTCGCGCTGCCGAAATCCTTGAAAAAGAAGGCATTCATTGTAATCTCACTTTATTATTTAGTAAAGTGCAAGCCATTGCCTGCGCAGAAGCTGGTGTGCAACTTATCTCGCCTTTTGTGGGCCGCATCCTCGACTGGCACAAAGCCGACAGAAAAGTGGATCATATTCCTGCAACAGAAGATCCGGGCGTATTATCGGTTACAGAAATCTATAATTACTACAAAAAGTTTAATTACAAAACCGAAGTGATGGGCGCCAGTTTCCGCAATACGGATGAAATACTTGAACTGGCTGGCTGCGATTTGCTAACCATTTCTCCAAATTTGCTGGCCGAGCTTGAAAATAATCTAACTCCCATTCAGCCAAGGCTTACCAAAGAAAAAGCGCTGACATCATCAGAAGAAAAAATTAGTCCCAATGAGCAGCAATTCCGCTGGCTATTGAACGAAGACGCCATGGCCACCGAGAAACTAGCAGAAGGCATCCGCAAGTTTGCAGCTGATTTGGTGAAGCTGGAAAAGTTGGTAGCAGGGAAACTATAAAGGGAAATGGGTTTGGATTTGGCAGATTATAGTATGGGGGATTGTGACGGAAGAATAAAGTAAAACTTAAACTTCTTTAAGTTTAATTAAAATATTGTCC
>CAZOEV010000662.1:0-2071 GCA_964578915.1 uncultured Lentimicrobiaceae bacterium | reverse complement strand
CCTCATTAAATAATTCTTGATAAGTCAACTCGCGTGCGGCTTCGGCAGGATCGTTAGGTTCCCAGATAATCGCTTTTTGATTGCCTCTATAAAATAGATGACGCTCAAAAATATTCTCTGTGATATTTAGTTTTGCACCTTCAAACCAGCTAATTTCTGCTTTTTCAAAGTCCCAGTTGAGAAGATTATCCCATTTTTTGCGCCAGAAAAAACTATCCGCTACATGCGCCCAAAAACCAGTAGGATTCGTAACGCTTTTTTGATATTCAAAGATATAACCGCCTAAGGTTGAAACGCGTGGTACCATATATTTAAATTTTAATTGGTGATTAAAAACGCTCAAATATTTCCGAAAAATAATTGAGATGCTGTTTATTATGCGATAAATGTACAAAAAATCACTGCAACGAAAGATTAGCGTTTAAAAACGGAAACTTTGTGATAGCTTTTGTGATATCCAGACAAAGCCAATAAAATAGGACAAAAAAACAGGAATAGTATATCTCAACCATTCCTGTTTTTGAAGAAAATAATTCAATACTTAGAAAGTCACCGATAGGCCAAACATGGCATTGATAGGCGCTTGAGGGAAATAACCATCCAAAGTATATTCTTGCTTTTCACTAACATACTGATAAACCCATCCATTGGTTTCGTACCAAGTGCTGAAAAGATTATTCATCTGCAACTTAAGCTCCAATTTCTTAAATAGCTGCTGTGGAATTTCATAAATAATGCGAGCACTTGAAACCAAATAAGGATCTAGGCTGCGGTCTTTGCTGGAGCTATTATCCAGGTATTGACGACTTACATAACTTGTTTGCAAGTCAACTAACAAGCCGTTAAAGGGTTTAACACCAATTTGCAAACCAGCCACCACATCAGGCGAAAATGAAATATTGGTTGTTCCCATTTCCGTTGCATATTGATAGGGTTCAACTTCAGGATTATCCCAGTAATTCCAATTATCAACAAAATGGGTGTAATTCTTTATCTTATTGGTACTGACGCTAAAGTGACCACCAAGGCTCAAAACGCTGTTAATCGAATAGTTAATACTGTTTTCTATTCCAAAACGATAGCTTTCAGGAACATTGGTAAGTATGGCAGCGCCTACATTATTTATTTTCCCGGTAAGCACAAGTTGGTCTTTATACTGCATATAATACACATTTGAATTGAGCGTAAATTTCTGACTATTAAAGGCATAACCAGCTTCAAAATTTAGTAGTTTCTCGTGCTTGATTTCTTGCGTAGGATCCGCATCACGATAAACGGAGCGGTTTGGCTCGCGTTGAGAAAAAGCAACGGAGAAATAAGCGCTATTTTGCTTATTAATTGTATAAAACACACCCGCTTTGGGATTGAAAAAGTCAAATTGATGTTTCTGGCTAATATCCCTTAAATCGTCGTGAATGCCAGAAATATCGTAGTCGATATGTCGAAATTGAAGGTCAGCAAAAAGGCTCAACTTCCGGTTCAACTCAAAAAGGCTTTTGACATAGATATTATAATCCGTTTTAAGTCCGTTATTCTCATACCAAGGTCTATCATTCAAGCTCTCCGAACTATATTGCGCCCAACTTATATAGCCATAATGATCGCCATCATACTGGTTCCAGCCGCCGCCGAAAGTAGTATTTAGGCGTTTTGTCGTGTGATTCAACGCCAGGTTAAAACCATAGAAACTGTTATCTAGCCACTTTTGTTGAACCAGATCAGTCCGGCGAATCGTATCGCCACCGATGATAACATTTGGAAGTTGATAATCGCTGAATTTGCGCTGATTTTTCCAGCTTTCATAGTAACCGCGGCCTTTGGTAAGGAATGCCGCACCGCTCAAACGCAATTCGTCGGTAAACTGGTGTGCGATATGCAACTGGTAATAATCCTGCTGGTAATTATCTGTTTGATCTTTGTAATAACCGATTAAATTTCCATCTTCATCAAGCATCTCACCCGAAGGATTATAGCGCCTGCCCGATGCTGTTTTTAGGCTGTCTTTTGGCACACCATTCCAGGCTTGATAAGTAGCTTGCTTTCCGCTAGTTGCAATCAATTTGATCAGCGT
>CAZOEV010000661.1:0-2074 GCA_964578915.1 uncultured Lentimicrobiaceae bacterium | reverse complement strand
GATTACAATCAAACTAATGATCCGCCGCATCAAAGTGCGCAGTTTCCAACAGATTGTGCAAGTTGCCATACGGAAGTGAGCTGGGAGCCTTCTACTTTTAACCATGATGCACTTTATTTCCCTATTTATAGCGGCAAACATAATGGCGAATGGAACACCTGTACAGACTGCCATACCAACCCTTCCAATTATGCTGTTTTCAGTTGTATCGATTGCCATGAACACAACCAGCCCGATATGGATGACGAACATCAGGGCATTTCTGATTATGTATATGAAAGTTCAGCTTGTTTGAGTTGTCATCCGGATGGGGACGACAAGAAATTTATGCGGTTTCAAATTCAGAAAAAATCAATCCGATGAAAAAACAACTGATTCTATATCTCCTCTTTGTTTTTCTTAGCATAAGTGTATTTGCTCAAAAGGCAAATCAAATTACAGAAGGTGAGGTTTCTTATATTACTTCTTCTAGTATTTATGTGCGCTTTGAGAGTACTGAATTTTTAAGTGTTGGAGACACCCTGTTTGCAGTTAATGAGGGACGTTTGCTACCTGCTTTGCTTATCAAAAATCTTTCCAGCTTATCTGTTGTCGGACAACCAATAAGTGATGGGTTAATGTTTACAGTAGGTGACAAGATTACCGGAATAACAAAGTTTAGGGAAAAGAATGCAGAAGGGGCGGCAGTTGCCGTTGAGGTTTCACAGGAAAACCAGGAAGATGTTAGCTCTGTTGAAAATCAACTTGATGAGGAATATTCTATAGCGCCTGATAATAAAGATTCATCGTCACTTTCTAAACCACAACCCAATATTAGTGGGCGATTTAGGATTGCTTCCTATGCCGATTTTTCCAATACCGATGCGGCAAATAATTTAAAGATGCGCTATTCCTATTCTATGGATGCACGTAATTTGGCTGGTGGAAAACTATCGCTCGAAACGTATGTCAATTTTAGTCATAGGAGCGGCCAATGGGACAGAATCTCAGAGAATATTTTCAATGGATTAAAAATCTATAATCTGGCTGCAAGCTATAAATTTTCGGAGCAGTTTAAGTTAAGCTTTGGGCGAAAAATTAATCCCATGCTAAGCAGTGTAGGTGCTATTGATGGCTTGCAAGCTGAAATGCAGACTGGCGCATTCACAATTGGAGCAATAGCAGGTTCGAGACCAGATTACAATGATTATAGTATTAATACTAGTTTGGGACAATTTGGTGGTTATATGAGTCATCTTTTGAATGGGAAAAATGGCAGGATGCAGACTACACTATCGGTAATTGAGCAGCGAAATAGCAGTCAAACTGATCGTAGGTTTATGTATTTTCAACATGCCAATACCCTTCTGCCTAAGTTGTATTTCTTTGGGTCTGCAGAACTTGAGCTTTACAAAAAGGATCTCGATATGGTTTCCAATACCCGTTCTCCGCTCACCAATCTGTATCTGATAATGCGCTATAAATTTAGCAGGGTTTTGACTGCAGGCTTGTCATTTAGCTCGCGCAATAACATTATTTATTACGAAACCTATAAAGATATTGTTGAGCGTTTATTAGAAAGAGAAATGCTACAGGGGTTTAATTTGCGACTTACCATAAGACCTATAAAACTTGTAACAGTGGGAATTAATGCTGGCTATCGATCCCGCAAAACTGATATTAGGCCTTCGCGCAATCTTTATACTTATGTATCGCTGGCTCGCATTCCCGGCACGCGGCTCTCAGCAAGCCTCTCGCATACCTATATTGAGAATTCTTACCTCAAGGGAAATGTTTTTAGCGGAATGTTTTACCAAACCTTTGTTGGCGGGAAGTTGTCTACAGGCTTGGGTTACCGCTATGTAAATCAATCCTACTTTGATATGCTGGGTAAACTAAAACAGCATTTAGGTGAGGTTAATGTCAATTATCAAATCACGCGGAAACTCAGTGCCGGTCTCTATTATGAAGGCACTTTTGAAACCACAAATATTTACCACAGAATTTACATGAATGTATCTCAGCGCTTTTAAAGATTATGCTGCAAAACTTGCTAATTCGCTGAATTAAACTACCTTTGCGGCTCATTTCCAAA
>CAZOEV010000660.1:0-2075 GCA_964578915.1 uncultured Lentimicrobiaceae bacterium | reverse complement strand
GAGAGGTGCACTGGCCTCGGTTATTCCGGGGTCAGCCGCCTACTCGATTGGGCTTTCGTACTTTTACATGTTGAAATCGTAGTAAAGCTGTTTATTTATTTCTTCACAAGGCACATTCTTATTTACATCTTCAAGAATGGAGGGTAATTTAAGATTTTTAATTAGGTTATAATATCCATTCTCTAATTCCTTATCAAAGCTATAAACATCTATATAAAAACTATTACTCCCAAAACCTTCATGCTTTATTATGCTAAAGTTATTACCTGCATGACCAGGAAATTTTTCCCTAAATTTTGATTTTAGAAGTAATTGAGCAAATTCATATATCTTATTTTTATGAGTTTGTTCCATTTTAATTTTACAGGAATCAATTATTTTTCTGTAAGGATAAAATGCACTCCCTATACTATCTCTATACTCAACCATATTATCACAATCTACACAGTATTTCTTATACTCTAAATAGAAGTTTCCATCATTTTTAGTTGTAACATTTAAGTATTCTCTATGCCCTCCCCATTCGCCACATTCTGAAAATTGTGCATAAATATCAATTATTTTTCTTTCACTATGTCTTTTTGAAATTTCATCTGGAAAAAAAACAATGTTTCTTGTTCCTTGTTCTATTTTTTTACTATTGTTAGTATTGCAGGATAGTAAAAGGGATACGATTACCAAAATAATAATGTTTCTAAGCATAGATTTTCTTTTCTGTATGAAGCCCAACGTGATTGTGTATGATTTCGTTGCGTGTTCAAGCACCTAATTTAGCAAATAAATCACAGATAGAAAGTTTGCTAGGACTTTCGTAAGTAGGCTATAACTAGCAATGAATTATACACGGTGTTGGCAATAGTTTTTTATTCAAATGTTTTTTTATTCAGATTAATTGATTTTTCGATTCCTTGACTGTTTAAATATTTGATTTTAATCTTTTCTTTTTTCTTAAATTCATACCCATTTAAGTAACCAAAACAATCCTCTGAAATATTTGTAGTCGAATAATCATTAATCATTAAAATTCTATTTTCTGGTTCTAATCCCTTTTTTTCAGCTTGAGAACCTTTTAATATGTATTTTACGATATACATTCCTTTTTCAATTTTAATATCAAATCCAAATGTTTTTAAGGGTTTAAAGCGTTGCGATTCAGAATAAGGCTCATAGTAAAACCAACCATTTTTAAAATCGAGAGTAACTTTTCCGTATTTTAAAATCCCTGCTCCAATTCTTGGGGCACTAACTTTAGAAAATTGGGAATAAAAATTACTGAACGTTGTGTTGGCTATTTGAAATCGCTCAACCTTTTGCATATAACGATATGTATGATTTATATTATCCATTGTGATGCCAAAAGAGAATTCTCCATAAAATGAAAGAATTTTGTTTAGACCATCATTTTTCATTTTTCTTTCTACATCACTTGTTTTGGGACTATAAAAATCGCCTGAACCCGAATCAAACTCTATATACTCATTTTTATCATTTATTTTTAACTTTACATTAGGCAAACCTCTTTTACTGACTTTAAGTTTAGTTCTGTGGTTTTTAATAACTTTAATTGCGTTACTATTTTCGGTTATGCGGAATGTGTTTGAAGCATTGTCAAATTGTAAAATTACCTTTTCAAAAAAGTCTCTTCCTATCATTCCATCAAGTTCAAAGCAACTGTATGGATACTTACTATGCAAATTACTTACAATTGCTTTTCTGTTTTTAAATGTCCAATTACCTAGTTTAATTTCAGGAACATTTACAGTTTTTATTTCAATCTCTTTTCTATTGATACCGACTATTGTTGTGGATTCTGTTTCTTTAAAATTAAATTCATTTTGCAGGTTTTCAGAAATTTCTAATATTCCACCAGTATCAATCAAGAATTTATACATCTTTCCATTTAATTCCACAGGAATAATTATTTTTTCTTTGATGAGTTCTAATGGGATAATTCCGCTGTCGCTATATCCTTTGGCTTCTTGTCCATTAGATTTTAGAGAAATCGCAAAAAAAACAATAAGAATGTGTGCTAATTTCATTGAATTCAGGAATCTTGATTTAAATTATTGCCAACG
>CAZOEV010000659.1:0-2076 GCA_964578915.1 uncultured Lentimicrobiaceae bacterium | reverse complement strand
GCTGGGTGTAACTTATGCGCTGCTCGATTTGGCAGAGAAGTTTCCAGTAGACTTTCCGGAGCTTATCATCATGGAAACGGGCGGTATGAAAGGCCAACGCAAAGAAATGATACGCGAAGAGGTTCACGCCCAACTCACGGCTACTTTTGGCGTGCAAAAAATCCATTCCGAATATGGCATGACGGAATTACTTTCGCAGGCTTATTCTTTTGGCGATGGCATTTTCCATTGTCCGCCCTGGATGCGTATCCTCATCCGCGAAATGAACGACCCACTCTCTCTTGCCAAAGCCGGACAAAGCGGCGGCATCAGCATCATCGATTTGGCCAATATTTACAGTTGTGCTTTTATTGCCGTGCAGGATATTGGCCGGAGCCATACTGATGGCAGTTTTGAAGTTTTGGGCCGCTATGATCAGGCGCAAATCAGGGGTTGTAATTTGTTGGTGATGTGAAGTTAATAGACACAATTTTATGAAAGTAATCACAACATTCGATGAGCATCTTGATAAAAGATACGGTATGACCGGCTCTGAAAAACGGACTGAATTTGAGATAAAAGCAAAAGCTTTTGCAATTGGTGAAATTTTGAAAGATGCTAGAAAAGAGGCAAAAATGACTCAGGAAGACCTTGCTAATAAGACTGGTACGCGAAAAAGTTTTATCTCACGCATAGAGAATGGCCACAGTGATATTCAATTATCAACTTTATACCGACTTGTTGAGATTGGATTTGGAAAAAAAGTTAAGCTGACAATAGGTTAAAATTTTAAAAAGTGTCAGAAAGCCTCCTTCGCCGGGACGAAAACGAATAAATATATAACTTTGGTGTGAACTTGAAAGTAAGCCGTCTTTTTCATGGTGTGATAGAACCCGCCAGAAAGCATGGCTGTGGAATGTCTTGGAAACAATAATGGTGAAAGGGTATTTGTCTTACCCTTATCCCGGATATGAGAGTTTATAGCTACAAACATTCTGCCCTGTTCATTTAACTTAAATTAAATCGTCATGGCAAAACGTAAAGTAAGAGGAAACCCAAGCGCAACGATTTCGATGCCCGTTTTAAATCCCAACGCAGCTGGGATTGATGCCGGTAGCAGAAGTCATTTCGTATGTGTGTCACAAGACAATGTAAAAGAATTTCCGGCCCACACCGCTGGTCTGCATGAGATATGCGAACATCTTAAGGCTCATGGTATAAAGACCGTAGCTATAGAATCTACAGGATTTTATTGGCAACAATTATTTGCAATGCTTCAAGCCAACGGGTTTGAAGTGATAGTAATAAATGCCCGTCATTTAAAGAACGTTAAAGGGCACAAGACAGATGTGGTGGACAGCAAATGGATACAGTTGCTACACAGTATTGGTCTTTTAGACAACAGTTTTCAGCCAGACGATTTTTGCAAGGAGCTACGCCAATACACCCGTCATCGGCGTTCGTTGATACAATCCAGCAGCAAGTATATTGCTAAGATGAACAAATCGCTGGTATTGATGAATATTCAACTGCGGACGGTATTAAGGGATCTCACCGGAGAGTCAGGGTTGAAGATTATCAAGGCGATAATAAACGGCGAGCGCAATGTCGACAACCTGGAAAAGCTTGTCGGGAAAAACGTCAAAGCCTCACGTGAGGCCATCAAGAAAGCTCTCCAAGGGGACTGGCGTTCTGAACATCTGTTTGAACTGTCTCAAAATTATGAATTTTATGAATTTACATGGCAAAAAATCAGGGAAACGGACAACCAAATCGAGAACATTTTAAACAATTGGCAAAAAGAAAGTGGCGACGAATTAAAAAGCAAAGAATACAAGGAAAGGCAACACAAAAAGCCGCGGCAGAAGAACGATCCTAAATTCGACGTAAAATTATTTGCCTATCAGATGACAGGCGGTGTGGATCTTTCTGAAATTACCGGGGTCAATATCAACACCATACTTACGATGATGACAGAAACCGGGTTTTCCATAAAAGATAAATTCAAATCATGTAATCATTTTGCGTCGTGGCTAGGGTTTGCCCCAAACCGAAAAATCACAGGCGGAAAAGTAATGAGCTCCAGCACTCCAAAAG
>CAZOEV010000658.1:0-2079 GCA_964578915.1 uncultured Lentimicrobiaceae bacterium | reverse complement strand
ATTATTATCCAGATTCAAATGGGGCTTGTCTGCCGATCTTCAGGTGCCTGATTTAGAAACCAGAATCGCCATTCTTAAACGTAAATTATACAATGATGGCATTGAAATTCCACAGGATGTAATTGATTATCTGGCCTATAATATCCGCACCAATGTGCGCGAAATGGAAGGGGCACTCATTTCTTTGGTTGCACAATCATCACTCAACAAAAAATCCATTACAATTGATTTGGCCCGACAAATGATCGATAAATTCGTAAAAAATACCACGCACGAAATATCTATTGACTTGATACAAAAGGTCGTATGTGACTTTTTTGGCCTTCCACTTGAGCAAATCAAAACCAAAACCCGCAAGCGTGAGATAGTTCAGGCCCGCCAGCTTGCCATGTATTTTTCTAAAAAACATACCAAATCATCTTTAGCTACTATTGGATTGCAATGCGGAAATAAAGACCATGCAACTGTGCTTCATGCTTGTAAAACAGTAAGTAATTTGATTGAAACTGATAAAAAATTCGAGACCTACGTAAACGAAATTGATAAAAAGATTCAACGTTAAGCCTTTTTTTAGTAAATTCGTGCTGGTTTCAAGCTGTTAAAAAACAAGTTTTAATTCTGTTAATGAATAAACCTTAAACAGCTAAAACCAAAATCTTAGTTTTTTTACATTAAATAACAAAATCATGGATATCCTGTTTGTTTGTTTGGGAAACATCTGCCGTTCTCCAATGGCAGAAGGTATTCTAAAAAAGATTTATCACGAAAAAGGGATTAAAAGTACTGTTGATTCAGCTGGTTTTGAATCTTTTCACATCAACGATTTGCCTGATCCACGAGCCATAAATGTGGCCAAAAGCTATGGTGTTGATATAAGCCAGAAAAAAGCAAGACTTTTTCTTAAAGCAGATTTTGACCGTTTCGATCGCATTTATGTGATGGACACCAATAACATGAATGATGTTTTGGAACTTGTTCGCAACGAAAACGACCGAAAAAAGGTGGACTATCTGATGAATTTAGTAGAGCCTGGGAGCAATAAAACCGTCCCGGATCCCTTTTTAAGCGGCATAGAAGATTGCGAAAAAGTTTTTAAAACTTTGGAAAAAGCTTGCCAGAAAATCGCACAGCAAGCCTTGTAGTTTATGGCAGAAGCTATTCACGTTCCACAAGCTGATGACATTATCCGGGTGCATCAAAATATTTCGGCTTACATTCACCATACACCGGTATTAAGTAGTGCTTTTTTTGATGCACAATGCGATGCTTCTTTATTTTTTAAATGCGAAAATTTCCAAAAGGCGGGAGCTTTCAAGTCGCGCGGTGCCATCAATGCCATTTTAAGTTTGAACCGCACCGAGCTGAATGCTGGTGTTGCCACACATTCTAGCGGCAATCATGCGCAGGCATTGGCTCGTGCTGCTAAAATTATTGGCACCAAAGCCTATATAGTAATGCCGCGTACAGCGCCAGCCATCAAAGTTGCTGCTGTGAAATCTTATGGAGGAGAGGTTTATTTTTGCGAACCAAACCTGGAAGCCCGCGAAACCAAATTAGCCGAAGTCGTGGCCAAAACTGGCGCTACATTTATACATCCTTATAACGATTATCGCATAATTGCGGGACAGGCCACAGCCTGCAAAGAAATTCTGGAAGAAATTGATAAACCCGACTATATTTTTTGCCCTGTTGGTGGTGGAGGTTTGCTCAGCGGAACCGCCCTTGCAGCAGCTTATTGGTCGCCCGAAACAAAAGTAATTGGTTGTGAACCACAGGGTGCTGACGACGCTTTTCGCTCGTTTCAGGCAAAAAAATTAATCCCGGTTACAAAAACCGACACCATTGCCGATGGACTGCTGACCTCACTTGGGTCGCTCACATTTCCAATAATTCTAGAAAATGTTCATGCAATTTATTGTGTAAACGACGCCCAAATACTTCAAGCTATGCGACTGGTGTGGGAACGCATGAAAATTATCATCGAACCAAGTGCCGCCGTTCCGCTGGCTGTTGCACTTTCGGGGCAAATAAATCTTAAAAATAAAATAAACGCCCCAGAAATTCCTAGGGCGTTTGGTT
>CAZOEV010000657.1:0-2085 GCA_964578915.1 uncultured Lentimicrobiaceae bacterium | reverse complement strand
ACACACCAATCGAATAAACCTCCTCTTTAGCTTAAATCCTGTGGATAAAGTACTATCAGAAAACTTTACGATTCGCCATGCTGACGGCGATTTTACCGAGCAATATAAGCTGGCGCTTAAAGATTTTTATTTGGGCTTGTAAAATACGGTTTTAAACCTCAAAGGCTTTAAAAAGCTTTGAGGTTTAGTAGTTAATTAGCTATTGCTTCACGTTTTGTCTGGATTTTTGATTGTGTTCTATCACTAGCGGAATTTGTTCTGCTTTGATGCGTTTGGCGATAATTTTCCGCTCTTTATTCAGCACATAAATAACTGGCGTTCCATAAATGTCATATAAATCATGAAAATCTTCCGTCATACTCTTCATGCCATTCACATTTACCCAAGTGAGATCATTTTCTATTATATAGTTTTTCCAGGCAGGGAAATCTACATTGGCGGCAATAGCAAACACTTCAAAATCTTTGTTTTCAGCTGCATAAAGTTCTTTTAAAACCTGTAGTTCTTTCTTGCAAACGCCACAATCATGGTCCCAGAAGAACAATATCAGGTAGTCTGTTTTGATGTCTTTAAAAGACCGAAAACTATCCGTAGTATCCACAAGCCAAAGATCGGGAGCGGGAGAGCCAAGTGTAAGTTTGCGGATTTGATCTGCTCTGCTGAGGATTTTCTCGCGAACAGAAGGGGAAGTATTAGCAATTTCTAATTTAGCGAAATAGTTGTCGGCCAAATGAATAAACACCTGATCCAAACCCATAATTTTGGGGTTTTGATATTGATCCGTAAAATGCCAAATTAAATAATCTCTCATCACTGTATTTCCCTGCGTCTTGTCAATAAGCTTGTCTATTTCCTGGCTAATCGTGTCGGGAATCTGTGGCAATAATTGGTCAAAATATTGTTCTAATTTACTATTAATCAACGGTGTTCTTAAAAGACGTTCGTCAGAAAGATCTATATTATTCCAGAAATTTGATTTGTAATAATAATAGGCCCCTTTTTGGTCCTCACGCAAGTTTTCAGGGACTTGCGGTTCAGTCATTGCCAACAATATTTTACTAAAAAGGCTGTCGGGATATTGTGTTATAATTTCATTTTTAAGAACGTCAAGACTTGCCAATAATTCGTCACGTTTTGGCTGTTCTTCAGCGGTTTGGGGCAACTGCTGGAGCTGTCCATAAATGGCGTTACTCTGTTGCATTTGTTCAAAAAATAGCTGTGTCATCACACTGCCTTCGCACTTTATGCCGCTATTTTCGATCGAAGAGCTATTCGTGATGGCAAACTGTTGATCGTTTTCAAGCAGAAACTCCATTAAGCGGGCTTTCTTTGCGTCAACAAGTAAGTAAATTCCTGAAGGATAATTTTCGGCGGCACGGTAGTTTATCAGGCCTTTTTCAGCAAAAGTAGTATCAACCATTTGAAACTTATCGCCATAATACCGGGCCAAATAATAAGCACTGTCGTTAGTCTGTTCGAGTTGTATAGTGATGTTAACCTGTGACTTAAGGCTAAATGCTGTAAATAAAAGAAAAAGTGCTAAGAGTTTTTTTATCATGCTAGTGAACCTTGTTTTTAAGAACAATACGATTTTTTTAATGGCAGCAAATATACAAGCTTTGCGGCAGGCTGTGTCTTGATGCAGCATGATCTTATGTTAAAAAATGTTTTGGTGGTAATAAAACTGGTTCACTTTTCTTTCTAAAGAAATTTGTTGTTGAAATGCTAAAAATTGTGACGCAGCAATTTTCTCAATCCCTAAATGAAAATATTACGCCTTAAAGTGATCTGCCTTTTGCTGTAAAAATTTATTGCGTAGATTTGGAAATAAATAAGAGAAAATGCATGCAAAAATTACCAGCAAAAAATGAAAGTTAACATAATGTTGAGCGGCTTTTTGCAAATTTTTCAAAAAAAGTGAATTTTTAAGTAACACGTTAACAGTGTATTATAAAAATAATGAAAAAAAAGTTCATTTTTTTTCAAAAAAAGTGATGCGTTTTGCACTTTTTCGACATACTAGTAGTGAAGGGAATGGTAGTTCTTCAAAATTTCAAAATTATGATTATGAAAAAATTAATTATC
>CAZOEV010000656.1:0-2087 GCA_964578915.1 uncultured Lentimicrobiaceae bacterium | reverse complement strand
AGCTTCTGTTTCATAGCGTTTTTCAATTATTTCAACGGCTTTTTTCAGAGCTGCTGGCGTGAAATTGTCGAGCATAATACGTTGAATTTTGCCGCAATTCAGCGCTTCTTGAAGCTCTTCAAAATTGCGCACCTCAATTTCAATGGGCAGGTTTTTATCTGCTTTTTGGAGATATACATTGGCTGCTTCAATGGCCTGTCTAACTCCACCAGCAAAATCAACATGATTATTTTTTATCAAAATCATATCAAACAATCCAAATCGGTGATTGTGACCTCCACCTATATTAACGGCCATTTTTTCAAAAATACGCATTCCCGGTGTGGTTTTTCGGGTGTCGAGAACGCGTGTAGGAAGTCCTTGTAAAAGTGAAACGTAATAGGCAGTTTTAGTGGCAATGCCGCTCATACGTTGCATATAATTTAGGGCCAGTCGCTCCGCTGATAAAAGTGAAATAACACGGCCTTCAACTCGAAAAGCAATGTCGCCCGAATTAACAGTTTGTCCGTCTTCGAGCAAGGGCATAAACTGGGTTTCTGAATCCACAAGCTGAAAAACCTGTGCGGCAATATCAATGCCTGCAATAATGCCTTGTTCGCGCACTAAAAGCTGCATAGTGCCGCGAGTTTCTGCTGGAATGGTTGAGAGAGAAGTGTGGTCGCCGTCTCCTAAATCTTCAGCAATAGCGCGCCTAATATGTTCCTGGATGTATTTTTTTTCGTCTGTCATGGCATTTTTGTAATGCTGATTGAATGGATTTTTTGTTGTTCTGGTTTTCCAATCAGATAAACCCTGAAAGAGCCGTTTTTTGTGATGAGTTCACCAATATAATAGCTTGATTGGCTGTCAACGGCTTTGCCCGATTGGTTGATTTTAAAATCTGTTGGTTCTTTCTTTGAGAAAAAGCTGTCGAGCATTATTCTGGCTTGATTTTGACTGTAGGTTCCTGTTGTTTCAGGTAATTCCAGGTAGACACTGCTAGTGAAATAGTTTTGAATCAGTGTCGCATCGCCAGCTTTAAGTGCTTCAAATACAGTTTTTTCAAACTTTTCCTGCGCCATTAGCTGTTGCACAGAAAAGAGAATAAAAATAAGTAAAAAACTACCAAAAATATTTTTAAACATAACCTGAAAATAGCGGTGTTTTAGTGGGCCAAATATACATGAAAATTTTCTGCCTATAACTTAATTTCTGCATTATATTTATGTATATAATTAATCTACAGCGTGTTAGAATTTTTAATGCTACAATATCCAGTGGGATTTTTTTAAAAACTTTTGGCACAAATGGCACACAAGTGAATGTTTTTTTTGAAAAATGGTGAATATTGCTAATCAGTGAGTTGGTGGAGTTCTGCGTTAAATTGTTTTGTGTAGATCTATATAAACTTGGCTTAAAGACTTTTAATTAATCTACTTTTCAAAGGAGATAAGAATTTCAAAAGCTCGAAAATAGTACTTTTGTTCCATCGGCATTAAAACTAACCCTATGAAAAGAATTAACCATATTGTGCTTTTTAGTTCGCTAATATTTTTGGTGACAGCTTGTTTGCCCGAAGAGAAATCAGAATCAGAGAAGTTTGAAAATCAACTTGAAAGCTTTAATCAGTCGATGGAAAGCATTGCATCAACCATGGATATGGTTGATGCAATGCAAGCAGAAATAGAAACGATAGAGCGCAAAAGGGCGTTGGGTGAATTGTCTGACAATGAGGCTGATAAACAGTTGAACGAAGTAAAAGAAACCTACGGCAGAGTTATCGCTCGCCGATCCAATGTAAATCCGGCAACTGCTTTGCCTGATTGGGCGCGCAAGCTTGGGCTTTCAGAGCCAGTTGGCTTGATACTTGATCCAGATTATTCGCAACTTACTTCTGTTAAAAATGCCGATGAAGGCTTCAATTCGGTTTTGTTGGTTTATAGTGGCGATTACAATACCGCCATGCGCGAAGCCGAAAGCTTAGCAAAAGCAGCTAAAATTCCTTTATCAAAGGATTATAAGCAAGCGGTGGAATTAGCAAAAACATACAGCAGCACGCCTATTAGAGGTGTTGCCTATATGAATTTCGATCCTTTTGTTTCTGACGC
>CAZOEV010000655.1:0-2087 GCA_964578915.1 uncultured Lentimicrobiaceae bacterium | reverse complement strand
ATTCATCTTCACAATGGAGTCAGGGCGCAACTTTTTATTGTCGCAGTATTAGTCGCGGCCTGACTGGAAAAAATCAAGCAAGAAAGATTTTTCTAACTTCCTGTTCATTTCCAGAATTTTTTATCTTTGGTGTGAAATGTAAACAAGGCTTTCAGTTTCAGTTTTATTCTACAATAGTAACTGAAATACTGAATAGAAAGCATCCCAAAACGCAGAATTATGAAAAGCAGTCGACTCCTGTTTCTATTGAGCAGATTCCTGATATTCACTGGTTTACTATTGGTTTCAATATCCCTTCAGCGTTGTAACCACAAAATGGATGAAGTTTACTTTAAAGAGGTTGAACCTCCTGCTGATAGCGTTCCTTTTGAACTAACACTGGATACAGAGGGTGATACTATATTTATTTCCGAAAAAACTAGTTTCCGCGTTAAGCTTGAGGTTGACAAACTCAGAATATTGGAAATTAATTTATTTGAAGGCGAAAACCTTTTGAAGAGCGACCTCAATAATCCAATTCATTTTTCAATAGATCCCGCAGCGTATGAAAGAGGCTATTATCAATTATCAGCCTATTTTATCACTTCCAGCGGATCCGGTAGTATCGCTGATATCTTTGACGCAGAGGGTTATGTCTTTGAACGACATTGGGTGCTTATAATTGAAAATCGCCCGGCAGTGCAGCCTACCAGTGTTTTATCTATCAATTCCGACAGGTACCTATCCATAAAATGGAACAAAATAGATCATTTGGGATTCAAACGTTATAGTGTAGTTGTACATGATGATGCTTCTAGACGGGAATTCTTTATCTATGATCGTAATGATACGACTTTTGTAGATTCATGTTACAAATATGGCGATGTATATACAAATGTCTCTTTTGAGTTGATCCATGGACATGCTGGTTATGCCCAATTTAAACATCTGAATATACCTTTACCCCATGTGGAATTCTATGAACCAAGCTTGGATAGTCTTACCATTTTTTGGAGCAAAGGCGCGGGAAATCCAAAGTTCAGTCTGCAGTATGATGGAACCAATATTTTTGAAAACTCAAATGATACGTCCATCACGATTGCTGTACCACCTTTGGGTCAAGCCTTCACCTTCTATTTAAGCGTAAGCACTGACCCTAATGAAAACTGTCCATATTATCATGCATATTATATCCAATCTATCTACGAAAGAGGAGTTTTTTTTGCAGGCAACAACCCAACTTATGCATATAGTAAAATTGATCATACAGTTTATTCTAGTTATTTTTACTGGCAAAATGCATTGAAGGCAAATGATATTCAAACACTTAATTCTATAACTTACATTTTGGTTAACAACGACTATATTGAAGGCGGTTTATCTGCTCAGACAAACTCCACCAAAATAGCTGTTTTGGGTGATCAGGGAATTAATCTCTTTGAAAACAACGCTTTAGCAAATCCTACACTTATTGAAACCGTTTATAATGAATCCTATATTGATCATTTTTATTACACAACGAACAACAAAATAGCCTTGGTTCAAAATGGAATGTATAAATTGATTGACACAGAAAGCCCTAATAACGTGCTGGCAATAGCTATTGGAACTAACGGAAACAATGGAGCAAATCCCTGGATTGGAACGCATAAAGATGGATCGTTTGCAACATTCATTTTGGTTAATGGTTTAAAGCATTATCGTATTCAAAACAATAGCTTTACGCTTGTTCATGAAAGCTCAAGTCTCTATAATTCAGTTTTATATAGCGAAATTGATCCAACACGGCTATACCTCAGCTCTGCCAATTCTCCAGAGATAGAAGTCAGAGAACCGAATACATTTGAGTTAATCAACCAAATAACACTTCCAGAACCTCTGGCAATGAGAAATATAGATCCAGAAACAGGCTACATGCTTTTAAGCAATCCTAATTATGTTTTCGTTATCAATCCTGAGAATGGTGAAGTCCTATTAAAAATGAAGACAGCAGACTCCAGAATAAGTCTATACGGCTCCAAATTGTTTATGAAATCCGGAAGATATTTTGATTTTATTAACCTAGCGGTAATATATTCATAAATATGTTGTATATTTGCGACATGAAA
>CAZOEV010000654.1:0-2097 GCA_964578915.1 uncultured Lentimicrobiaceae bacterium | reverse complement strand
CTCAACAGTTACCTTAACTTTCTTGTAGTGAAAGTGAAAACAGCAAGTCAAGCCAAAACATCTAAATTAATCATTCAATAAAAAGGGCTATGAAATACTTTAAAAAAATAATCATTGTCGCCACTTTGCTACTTGTCAGTAACCTCTCCTATGCTCAAGGCCCACCAGAACCACCTGGAAACCCGAATCTGGGCGGCGGTCCAGTTGGAGGCAGCGCACCTATTGGATCGGGTATAGCAATACTGCTTAGCCTTGGAGCTGCTTATGGCGGACGCAAAGTCTATCGCTATTGGCAAAGCCAAAAAGAAGAAATTGAAGATTAGCATATCCCATTTGTAATCAACAAGCTCCCAATGGTATTAGCCTTTGGGAGTTTTTTCAATAGCCATTTCCCAATTTATGCCAGAAATTATTTTTTCTGGCATTTTTTTGTTTTAAATGCATCCAGCCTCTCCATCAACACCAAACGCAAAACAAAACGTTGTAAAAAACGCACAGATAGCTCCACTGATAATCAATAAAAACACATCTGTCATTTCCAAAACCATTTCTGATTGTTGCAAACATCCATCTGCTAATTCCAAAACTGTGATTGCCTGCAAAAAACACTCGTCCGCTACTTCCAAAACCAGAATCTAAAACAGCAAGCACACATCTGCTATTTGCAAAATCAGATTTAATTGTTGCAAAAATTCATTCGCCATTTCGAAAACCAGCACCGATCATTCCAAACTATCAATTGCTTTTTTCAAAATAATCAAAGCGTATTAAAAAAGTTATCAACAGCTTAACCCATTCAAATTGAGATACAAAATTTTTGAATTTGTTAATATCTCGCAGTATCACCGGCTAAAAGTGTAACGGTTTGGCATTAATATATATGTAAATCCCTTCATTTTAAAAGGCTGAAAACTAAAAATAACACCCATGAAATATCAACTTCAATCCATTCAAAAGTTCAAGACCATCCTAGGTGTGCTGAATCGTTATCATAACTATTTTGCAGATATTCCTGTCTTCGAAGAGAGCTTCCAGCAGCTATCCTCCAACACCTCTCAAATGTCACAACTGATTACCAGCCTCACCGTTCCAATCAAAAGTGTCAGTCACCAGCGTGTTTCAGCACGCCACCAAATGCTGGAAGAGTTCGCCCGATTCCTGCAAATCAGCTTTGTTATTGCAGATGAGCCTGAAAAAAGTACCCTCCATAGCTTTGTTCGCGATTACCGCTCAGTTTCAGGGCATCAGCTAATGCTTTATGCAACCTACCTTTTACAAATCATTGGCCAGCATCCCGAAGCCACTACCAATGCCGGAATCACAGCGCAAGAAATCGAACAACTGCATCATGCCATTCAAAACTATGAAAGTGCAATTAACCAGGTATCAAGCAATTTTGACCAGCGCAAGCGAAATCGCCGGCAAATACAAACCCTTACCACCAAAAACAACCAAATATTACGAAATACTTTTGACCGCTATCTCAAATCTAAACAGTCCACCTACAGCGATTTCTATCAGGATTACCGCTTCGCAAGATTCAAACAAAACCACAAATCTAATCAAAATAAAACGCCAGAAACCATAAATATTACCGAGAGAACCATTACAAAACCTAACAGACCAACAATTCATCAGACAACTACTAAGCTTCAAATTCCAAAACCTATACCACAACTCATCCTCAATTTCAAAACTCTTGGACTTTCGTGAATTATAGTGTCGCATAAATAACGTTTTTCAAAAACACCTAACATTAACCAAAAAGGATATACTATGAATTTTGCTGCAAGAAAAATCACAATCGTTAGCTAACACCTTCAGAGAGACTGTCTGTCAAGTCTGTCAAGCGAAAGCATATATCCAGCATAGTTTTTAGCAAGGCACTTTTAAAATATTCTAGATCAAGTATGCCTAGTTGCAATAGTTTAGTCAGAAGACAGGCCATCAAAGCTTCTCATCAGCACCGGGTTGGGCGCGCAGGCCTTTGTGTGCGGCGGGCGTGCGCTCGGCAGGGCGATGAAAAACAGCTGGAAAACATGCAAGGCAGCCCAAAAGGCTGTTAGTATAATGCAATGCCCACAAAAAGCTTGAATA
>CAZOEV010000653.1:0-2101 GCA_964578915.1 uncultured Lentimicrobiaceae bacterium | reverse complement strand
TCAGCGAAAATCAGCGAAATCAGCGGGAGAAGAAAAAGAAAAGTTTCCCGCAGATTGCGCAGATCAACGCAGAAAAGAATCATCGACAATTGGCAGGATCAGTGGGAGAAAAAAGTTTCCCGCAGATAGCGCAGATCAACGCAGAAAAAGAATTAGCGAAAATCAGCTGAATCAGCGGGAGAAGAAAAAGAAAAGGTTTCCCGCAGATAGCGCAGATCAGCGCAGAAAAAGAATCAGCGAAAATCAGCGAGGTTAGCGGGAGAAAAAAATCAGGAAAAGTTTCCGCAGATAGCGCAGATCAGCGCAGAAAAAGAATTAGCGAAAATCAGCTGAATCAGCGGGAGAAGAAAAAGAAAAGGTTTCCCGCAGATAGCGTAGATCAGCGCAGAAAAAGAACCAGCGAAAATCAGCGGAATCAGCGGGAAAAGAAAATTAGGAAAAGTTTCCCGCAGATTGACGCAGAGCGTTATCAACATATATCAGCGGAAGAAATTCACATATTATTTCTGATGCTTTTCAATCCATTCATGGGCATTTACGAATGCTTTTATCCACGGACTCACTTCGTCGGTTTTTCTATCTTCTGGATAATGCGCCCATTGCCAAGGCAAAAACGAACGTTCAATATGCGGCATCATAGCCAAGTGGCGTCCGTCGTTGGAGCAAACGGCGGCAGTATTCCAGTCGCTGCCATTCGGATTTCCAGGATAGTTATCCTGACCATATTGCATCACAATATTGTAATTGTCTTTGTAACAAGGAAAACTAAATTTTCCTTCTCCATGTGCAATCCACACGCCAAGTCGTTTTCCGGCCAGGCCAGATAGCATGACGCTGTTGTTTTCAGGAATATCAACATTTAAGAATGCCGACTCAAATTTTCCTGAATCATTGTGGCTCAAGGTTGCTTTTTCGGGATGATCGGGATAGATAAGTCCAAGCTCTATCATCAACTGGCAGCCGTTGCAAACTCCCAAACTTAGGGTGTCTTCGCGGGCATAAAAATTGTCTAAAGCGGCTTTGGCTTTGGTGTTGTACAAGAATGCGCCAGCCCAGCCTTTAGCGGAGCCTAGCACATCGGAATTGGAAAATCCGCCCACAAAAGCTATCATTTGCACGTCGCTCAAATCTTCACGTCCGCTAATAAGATCAGTCATGTGGATATCTTTAACGTCAAAACCGGCGAGATAAAGCGCGTAAGCCATTTCCCGATCGCCATTAACACCTTTTTCGCGAATTATCGCAGCTTTGAATCCTGTGGGTTTGCGGCGGTTTATATCGATGTTGAGGTCAGCAGCTTTGCCCGTAAACGACTTGCCAAAGCTGTAAAATAAATCTTGTTTCTTGTAATTTTTAAAACGGCGCAAAGCATGTTTTTCACCACTTTGCATGCGATCGAGCTGGTAGGACGATTTATACCACACATCGCGCAAAGCATTGATATCGAAGTTGTAAATTTCGCCCAGATGCTGCAGTTTTAGCTGCCTTTCGGCGATTGGCTTACCAATAACTTGGTAGCGGATATCGTTTTTCTTTAGAATTTCAAAAGCTTTTGAATCAGATTCTACCTGAACCAAAATCGCAGGTTTTTCGCTGAAAAGTAGCTTAATTAAATTGGTTTGCGGCAAACTGTCGAGATTGATATCGAGACCAAATTCGCAATTTGCAAAATTCATTTCGAGCAGTGCGGTAATCAAGCCGCCGGCAGAAATATCGTGGCCTGCCAGCACCAAATCTTGGTTAATAAGCTGTTGAATGGTATTGAAAACCATTTTAAAATAGGCGGCATCTTTCACATCAGGGGCATTTTTCCCTATGCCGTTCACGCTTTGGGCAAAGCTGCTTCCGCCTAGCTCAAAATCGTCCGTAGAGAAGTCAATATAAAGCAAATGCGAGTTTATATTTTTAGACAATACGGGTTTGACAGATTTACGCAGCTTGGTAACTTCACCAACTGCTGTAACGATAACGGTTCCGGGGGAAAGCACTTTCGTGCCGTCAGGATATTTTTGCGTCATCGAGAGTGAGTCTTTTCCAGTTGGCACATTAATGCCCAGTTCGATGCAGAAATCGCTCAGCGCTTTCACGGCCATATACAAAC
>CAZOEV010000652.1:0-2104 GCA_964578915.1 uncultured Lentimicrobiaceae bacterium | reverse complement strand
CTAAAATCTTCTTAAAATCGGGACCATTTTCTCCCATCACCGGATAACCTGCGCCGCCACTGGCTTTTTTGTATGTTCCGGTATTATCGTGGCAAACAATACAGTCAATATTATACTGGTTTTCAAAATCAAAATCTTTATCGCCCCAGCCATAACCGGCATGGCATTTCATACAAGAGCCTTCGTTGGATTGCACACCGGTGCAGAAGTTATTGAGTAGGTTTTTCTTGCCGAGATAAGTTACGCCACGTCCGGGAATATAGGCTTCGCGCTCCCAGGTAAAGTGGGCACTTTGAAGCAATTCGTGACCGCGTTCGGTGTGGCAACTTAGGCAGGCAGCCGTTATTTCGTGTGGATTGGAAAAATCCTGTTGCAGAATTTCCATCTTACCATGATCCACGCCCGACTGATGCTCCGTGAGGTACTCTATTTTCAACGCTTCCAGCGCGGCACGATCGTTTTTGGGCTGCCTAAGGGCAATCGTTACGATCAGCAAGGGCGCTACGATAGCCAGAAAGAAAGTGAGCGCCTTGGTTAGATTTTTCATTGAAGACATAACAAATTGTTTTACAATTCTTTAATGCTGTTATAACTTTAACAGATTGATATATGCAAATGTATAGATATATTGATATACCATTAACAAGAAGACCGTATTTAGCATGAGTCTAAATATGGCCATAAAATTAAGGTTTTCAAGGAGATGAAAGCGGGGAGTTTATTTAGAATGAGTATAAACTGTGGGGCATTGGGGCAAGCGAGTCAGCTTGCTTTTTGTGTGAAATATTTTAGGCTTTTATCTTCTCCTGCTTATTAAAAAAAATTATGGGTGAGTCAATGATAAGGCTACGCTGAGTTTAATCAACCACTGCAACGCAATACATATTTATAAATCTCTCGACTCAAACCAAAATTTTAGTACTAATTTTTCGGTTTCAATCGAAAATTTTAGGGTTTTCAGTAAAAAAAGCCCGGATATTAGTCCAGGCATTATTTTCTTGTTATCAAAAAGTATCTCAAAACCAAAATCCTTATTCCTGAGATTTCTTTTCCTTTTTCTCTATCAGATAATTGGCTACTAATGCGATTCCTCCGCCGAGGAAAACCATGGAGAAATAAGCCACTTCTTCATTGAGATTGGTGGTTACGCTAAGAATATTGCCCATCAACACACCAAAACCGACGCCAATAAACAACATGCCAAAACGCAGGCTGGAAAAAGAAGAATTAGTGTCTTTTGGTGAAAAAATAGAAGCATCCATCCCTTTTTCAAGGAGTGTTAAGCGTTCGCGACGGCGGATAAATAAGAAAAATAGTCCGTAAATAGTGGCAAATATAATGCCTACAATCATAATAGCAGTTACGTCAATCATTGTGTTTAGTTTTTAAGTTTCAAACTTTATTGATTTCAAAGATATGACGCAACTTTAATTTGCCGGTTACATGAAGATAGAAATAAATTTAGGGAAAACCGGAAGCAGCTCATGCGCTAGTTCTCAATACCTACTTGTTATTGTAAGTTGTCATTGTTCGTTCAATACCAATGGTAGCGAAGCTTTGCACCATTTCAACAGCATCTCTCAACTTGGGTTGAACCAGATCTATTTCGGAAGGTTTCCAGCTTCCCAGTACAAAATCGACCTGTCTTCCACGCGGAAAATCATCACCAATACCAAAGCGCAGTCTAGCAAACTCATTGGTGCCAAGTGTTTGAATAATGTCATTGAGGCCGTTGTGGCCGGCATCTCCGCCTTTTTTCTTCATGCGCAGCATAGCAGTAGGAAGTGCGATATCATCCACTACCACGAGCAGTCGCTCGATTGGAATTTGTTCCTGTCGCAGCCAGTATTGCACCGCTTTTCCGCTGAGATTCATAAAAGTAGTGGGTTTTATTACGACCAAAGTGCGGCCTTTATGCTTGAGCTGAGCAGTTTGAGCAAGCCTGCCGGTCGTAAAACTGCCTCCTAGGTCGTCGCAAAGTTGATCGGCTATCCAAAATCCAATATTATGACGGGTATTTTCGTATTCCTGCCCAACATTTCCAAGGCATGCAATGAGATATTTCATACGATATTACATTAACGCTTTTGGTATAATAATCAAA
>CAZOEV010000651.1:0-2112 GCA_964578915.1 uncultured Lentimicrobiaceae bacterium | reverse complement strand
TCTGTTTAGCAGTGGCTTGAGGCTGTCTTGTTGCAGGGCGTTGTAGTTTTTTCCGCGCACACGACCTACCAGCAGGTTTGGGTTATAGGACGGACTGGTAATCAGCGCAAGAATCTCGCCCGAGCCTGGCTCAATGGCAACAATACTGCCGGTTTTGCCCTGCATCAGCGCTTCTCCGTATTGTTGCAAGTTGGCATCAAGGCCCAGAATTAAATCGCTGCCCGAAACAGGAAGCGTATCATAGCGCCCATCCTGAAAGCTGCCTTTTTCGCGGTTGTAAACATCAACCATCACGATTTTCAGGCCTTTTTTTCCCCGCAGCTCGCTTTCGTAAAAACGTTCTATACCACTCTTCCCAATGTAATCGCCAGATGTGTAGTAAGCATCCTTATCAATGTTGCCACGATTTACTTCGCCCACATCGCCTAGTACGTGCGCTGCAACTGGTTTTGGATAGTGGCGCAAGGTTCTGGCCTGAAAATAAAATCCCGGAAACTGGTACAACTTTTCAGCCACAAAGCCGTAATCTTCTTTGGAGATTTGCTCCAAAAAAACCGAAGGCCGGTAGCGCGAATAGCGTCTGGCTTTTTGTAGGCGTTCTTTAAAAAGCTCCTCGCTGATGTCCAATAAGCTGCAAAAATCCGCGGTATCCATTGCAATAACCTGCTGAGGCACCACCAGCAAATCGAAGGCGGCTTCGTTAAAAACCATCAATTCGCGTTTGCGGTCATAAATTTTTCCGCGGGCCGGATATTGGGTGATATAGCGCAGCACATTGTTCTGAGAAGAAATCTTGTAGGACTGATCAACCACCTGCAAGAAAAATAGCTTGACAATAAAAATCAAGGATACAATACTAAATATGAGTATTATAACACGTTTTCTTCCTGACAGGTTTCTATTGATCATCCGAGTAGCTTTCCTGTGCAAAAATAGGCATTCCAAACGAGTGGAGGAGGATAAATATGTGAGGGGGATGAAGGTTTGAAGAGTTGAAGAGTTGAAGGGTTCACGGGTTCACGAGTTGAAGAGTTGGAGGGTTCAAGGTTTTATGAGTTTACGGGTTCAAGGGTTCACGAGTTGAAGGGTTTACGGGTTCACGAGTTTTTGTTGTTTTGTCTTGAAATAGGTTTACAGCAAAAGTAAAATTACGAACAAGATTAGAAAAAGGATAGAAAGCATATTTAGCTTATTGTCAATCCCAATTTTTTCCCTAATCCTTCTTCAAATATTTTAAACAAAGTTGAAATTTGAATATCAATTTTACCGTTTTCAAGCCGAGAGAACTAACTTTTTTTAGTTCCTGTTTTCTTGGCGAGGTCATCCTGAGTGAGATGCGCTTTTTTTCTTTCTTCTTTTATCATTTCACCGACAATAAATGCTTTTGCTTTCATCTCAAATTCATCCCGTTTTTCTGTTCCCAGCTTTCCGTATTTGAGGTCTAACAATTCATCGAAATTTGTTGCGTCTTTTATTGTTTTCATTTTCCTTCTCCTTTTTTACTTTTAAAATAATCCGCTTTGATTCTTTTGTTTGATGATATGATTATTAGTTGTCAAAAGAAACTGCCTTTTCTGCGATTGCTTTAGTATTTAGATTTTTTACTGATACTTTGAATATATGCTCTTAAGTTGGTGTCATCATAAAAAACTCTTTTCTCAAAGTTTTTCTTGATTCTTAGGAGTTTGTCAAGGTTGATATTTGCTGTTTTTAAAATCAGCTTCTTAACTTCTTTTACCTTGTCTTTTTTTAATGTCATAAAGTCAAGATGAATGAAATAGCTTTCGTATGTACTATATAATGCCAAGAAGTAAACAAAAGGTATAAATAGAATTGTAATTGTTGCTGGCAATAGAAAAGAAACAAAATTTTGAAAAGTCAAAACATCATTAAAATTTGAAATGGTTTTGTAGAGTGAATAAGAAAATATCGAAAGACCAGCGAATGTAATAATATTTTGCAAAAAGTTTGAGACAACTTTGTTCTTTCTGTCTAATTCCGAAGCAGCTTGAGTAGCTGCTAATAAAATTAAAACTGGTAAAATGACGATTTCAGTAAAAAGGCTGAAACTATAAAGGTTAACAACAAATTCAAGAAATATTGTCCATTTAA
>CAZOEV010000650.1:0-2114 GCA_964578915.1 uncultured Lentimicrobiaceae bacterium | reverse complement strand
TGGCAGGATCGTCAAGGTGCAGGCCGGCAGCTCTTTCTTCTTCTGTCATCGGCTCGCCTCCTCCTAAATGACGGGTTTCGTCAATGCCTGCAATCACTTCTTCTTCCCATTCAAGCAGGTATTCTTCGTCAACAATCATTTCGTCAACATAGCCAGTAACTACAAAATCGTAGCCTTCATAATCGGTATTAAATGCTGGAACGTCTTCACCTGAAGTAATTTTTACGCGACCTTCTTCTTCTGTGTCAATCAGGAAAAGTTTTTTGCCGTCGTGCTTGCAAATATGATCCGCTGTGCCAGTAATAGTTACCGTTTCGCCTACTAAATCAGCAGCTTTGGATTCAAAACTTCCAACGGTAATCATTACTGGTTCATTGGATTTTTCAGCAACTTCTGTGTTTTCAGTAGATGATTCTTCAAAATTGATACAAGAAGAAAATAACAAGGCAATAATGCCAAATGATACAAATTTTTTAATTTTCATTTCTCTTTTAGGTTAATGGGTTTTGTGTCAGCAAAAGTAGTAAATAGATTGGAAGAAAGCTTACTAAACTACTAAACAATTTTTCTGTATCCGGCTTTATTCGGGCAAGATAATATCTTCTTCGGGAATACTGATGCCATCGTATTTGCGTTCCATTCCATTGGAATAAGTTATTACGATTACCAAGCTGCCATCTTCAAGATAGCGTTTCCAGTCGCCATTTTTGCGGCCCATCACATAGTTTCCTGTTTCGCGTATTGAGCCGTCGGGATAATAAAAAGTGTGTGTACCATTAGGATTATCGTCCACAAAACGGCCTTCAAAAGCCAATTGTCCGCTACTGTAAATATATTTCCAGTTGCCATTGCGCATACCGCTTACAAAATCGCCTTCCATGCGCATATCGCCGGTTTCATAAAACCAGAAATCTTCTTCAAGTCCATCAATATAGTCTCCTTGGGTAATAATTTTTCCTTTTGGGCTGTATTCGGTCAGCAGGCCATCGAGCAGGCCGTTGCGGTAATTTTCTTCGCGTAGCAGCTTGCCATCGTTGTAATACCAATTCCACAAGCCATCGGGCTGACCATTTTCATTGTAGCTTCCTTTTTGTTCCAGCACACCGTTTTGATGGTAAAATTCCCATTCGCCGCTGCGGATATCATCCACAAAATTTCCCTGGGATTTTAAGCTCCCGTTGGGATAGTAATATTTCCAAAAACCTTGTCGCTGGCCGTTTGCAGCAATTATTCCTTCAGCTACCAGTTTGCCATTTTTAAAAGTAAAAGCTTTTTCTACATTGCCATCTTCATCAAATTCGCGTCGTATTCCTTCTGGTACGCCGTTGCGGAAAGTGGCTTCCACTTTCACTTTTCCGTTGGGATAATAATCGCGTTTTCTATCTAATAAAGCCAGCTCAGCGGCCTCTTCCTGAAGCACGCCATCAATATATTTTACGATCGTTTTGAGATTTCCGCTGCGGTCATATTCTTTAAAAAACCCATTTTTGAGGCCATGTTTATACACACCTTCGGTCATTAAAAGTCCATCGTCGTAAAACCATTTCCAGCGACCATGTTTGCGTTTGTCGCTGTCGTAGCCATTGATGCGCTCGCGATCTACAATAAAACCTTTTTGATAGGTAATCAGTTCGATAATATTTCCGGTAGTATCAAAAAGACGGGCAATGCCGTTTTCAAGTCCAAGCTCAAAAGGAATGCTTTGTAAAATTCTTCCGGTGGTATCAAAACGTTCGGTGAGACCAGTTTTAATATCATTTTCAAAGCGTTCGATTAAAACTTCATTACTCAGATAAGTGATTCGCTCACCTGATTTTTTGCCATTTTCATATTGAATTTGAAGGTTCAGCTGACCATTTTCGTCATAAAATTTCCAGCTGCTGTCGAGTTCAAAATTCAGCCTATTACCTTCTGATTTTAGCTGACCATTTTCATAAAAAGTGCGCCAGTATCCATTGGGTTTGCCATCCACTAATCGCCCTTCGCTTGATTTTTCGCCATTGGGATGATAAAAAACCGTGAGCGAATCAGCTTGCTGGGCAAAGGTTTGAGTAAAAAAAACAAACCCAATCATGACGAATAGCAGCCGAAATATCATCTTACATCATTATTTG
>CAZOEV010000649.1:0-2115 GCA_964578915.1 uncultured Lentimicrobiaceae bacterium | reverse complement strand
GTAAATTTCCTTGCTTAAGGTAGCCCGATTTTTCTCCTGAATGGTTTCCATAATAAACCTGTCCCAATCAGATAGTGGATAAGGTTTTCTCTTTCCTTTTTTTTCGTCATCTACTTCAGCTTTTGGAGCTGCTTTATCGGTCTTCTTTGTTTCAATGGGCTCAGCCTTTGCTTGTTGAATAGCACTTGATTTTATTTTTTTAATCGTGCTATACTGTTGTTCAAGCTCAGCAACTTTGTCTTTTACAAAGTCAACCTTGTGTTTAAGCTTACGTAGCTCTGAGTGATACTCGTTCAGTAGATCGAGAATATCAAACTCATTTAGTTTACTGGAATATTTCATGATTTAAATAATTAATAAAAATTTATAGGTTAAATGGTGTTTTAAAAGTTGCTAAATGCATTGAAAAGAATAACGTTGGGTTGTTTTTGACTTTTATACACGATAAAACTATCCTATCAAAATGGCTAATTTTTTTACCAAATCAATAGTATAGAATTGTAATTTAACATAGTATTTCAATCTCAACAACAATAATTAAGCAAAACTATTCATTATTAAATAAAATAGCAAGTGTTTTATTGGTCTATTTATCAATTAGTAGAAAAAAAATGCACTATTTTTTATCAAATTTTATTTTATGGACATAAAACCTGCGTTTATATCAGTTTAAAATGTAATTGAAATTGCTTTTCAGTAAGCTGATTTCTCGTTATCCAATGGAAATCCTTTACCAACCCATTGATTGTTTTCAAAAATTTGATCCACAGCTGCTTCATAATCAGAGAAGCTCGTGTTTTTTTTAATCTTTCGCCAAATTGTCTGAGGCTCATCAAAAGAATATTTTAGATAACTCCACAACTCTTTCATACGACCAATTGCAGAAGGGTTATTATTGGAAAATGCCCTGCGTTGTTCGTATAATTCAACTACAAATTGATATACAAGCTGTTTTCTATCTGTATTTACTGGTATTTTGCGAATATCTGCTGCCAAAAAAGGATCACTCAAAATACCTCTTCCAAGCATAAAATGCTTAATTTCAGTGAAACGTTTTGATCGGTCAATAAATTCAGCCGGAGTAAAAATATCACCATTATAACCCGGATTTATTTGTAGCTCAGGCAATATTGCAGAAAAATCATCCAGCAAAACCTGCCCTTTATAAAGTTGCTTGCCGGTGCGGGCATGGATCACGAGTTCGCTAATGGGATAGCGGTTAAAAACCTTTGCCAAAGCGGTAATTTCAGTTGCGCTGTCGTAGCCTAATCTGCACTTGATACCTGTGGCGAGCGGGCTGTTTTTAAAATGATTATCCAGCATTTCATCAACGCTATCAGGATAAGGAAGCAGACCGCTTCCACGCTTTTTTTTGGCCACGCGCGGGTAGGGGCAACCCAAGTTAATATTTATTTCCTGATAACCTAAACCGGCACAATGTTCCGAAAAATGAAATAATTCTGTGTGGTCATTGGTTAATATTTGCGGAACAAGCTGAGCAATATTGTTGAGTTTTGGATCTATCTCTGAGCCTTGCAGGTTTTTGCTATTTACTTTGTGAATGGCCGTAAAAAATGGCGTGTAAAATTTATCAATACCTTCAAAATGATTTTGAAAAACCTGCCGGTAGATGAAATCAGTGATCCCCTGAAAAGGGCCCAGACTTAGAATAAATTGTTGTTTATCAGAAGAATAATTCATCGTCTGTTAAAACAATTTGTTATTTTTCATCCTGCTTTTAGTAAATGCAGTAAGCAAAAAGATCGCCATGATAAAAGCAGAAATGCGGGAGATATAATCGCCATATTTCACGTAAAAAGTGATGCGCTCATTAGTAGTAAGCTTTTGGCGAATAACCGCTTGTTCCCAATAAGGTGTGGCCTGAAACACGTCGCCACGCTGATCAATAAAAGCTGAGATGCCGGTATTGGCTGATCGCGCGATGCTGCGTCGGGTTTCGATAGCGCGCAACATGGCAAAGTCGAAATGCTGACGGTGGCCGGCCGTATTGCCCCACCAGCCGTCGTTGGTAATAATTACAAGCAGGTTAGCACCATTGCGAACAAATCCCGTTACAAATTCACCAAAAATTGATTCGTAGCAGATGAGTGGGCC
>CAZOEV010000648.1:0-2118 GCA_964578915.1 uncultured Lentimicrobiaceae bacterium | reverse complement strand
GCAAATTTCTGCAATCTCAGTTATCCCAATTGTATGATTAGCAGGTGTTTCAAGATAAATCAAGCTTGTATTTGGCTTGATGGCTTTACGCACATTTTCGGGATCTGTAGCATCTATAAAACTTGATTCAACGCCATATTTTGGATAAAGTGATTCCATAATAGCACGCGAAGGCCCATACAATGAGTTGTGTGCTACCATGTGCTTACCAGTGCCCAGATAGGCCAGATAAACCGTGTTTACGGCTGCCATGCCCGAGCTGGTTGCTATTCCACCAAATCCGCCTTCGAGCGTTGCTACAGCGTTTTCGAGTTCTTCAATGGTGGGGTTGCCGATGCGCGTATAGATATAACCATCTTCCTCGCCTGAAAAACATTTTGCGCCATGATCGGCGGTTTTAAATTTAAATGTTGAAGTTTGGTAAATAGGTGTTACCGCACTTCCCTTAGGATCTTCAAAACCACCGGCATGCACTGCTTTTGAATTGAATCCCAAATTTTCGTTTTGCATAATATTATTTGATTTTAAAAACTTAAATAAAAAACCGGCACTCGGCCGGTTTTGTGAATATAATTTTGCCTAAAATGGCCAAAAATTATTGTCGTTCCAAATATCTTCCTTCAAATCTTCACTCATTCGGTACAACAGTTTGTGATGGGTTTTTTCCCAGTCGGCTAGCATCTGATACATTTCTTTTTCGTTTGTATCAGTAGCTTTTTCGGCACGATCTGAATACACTTCAATGGCTTTATTTTCGAATTCGATAGCTGCTGAAATAGCTGCTGCTTCAAAACTTGCTGCTGAAATTTCTTTTTTTACTTGTGCCGATAGAATCTCGTCCGTTTCTGAATGATCATCTTCAATGTGTAACTCATTTTTTAGAAAAGTCTTATTTTCTTCGTAATGTTTAAACTGCTTCGACAAGAAATTGATGTGCGCATCTTCCTCTTCGGCCATCGTTTCGAAAACCTGTTTCACAGCTTTGCTTTCGGTTTGACGGGCAACCTGTGTGTAAAACGCCTTGCCTTTGCGTTCTAATAAAATGGCTAATTTTAAAATGTCAGTAGCTGATTTTCCAGTTTCCATAGTGTATGTATTTTTAAATATTTCAAGAAGCCAAAGTTACAATAATATCAGTTATCATTGTCATTTTGGAAGTCCTTTTTATCTAATTCTCAACAAAAAATGTTTAGTTTAGCAGCCCTAATCAACGGAAAAGGAATAAATCTTGAATAAACAGTGATTTTATGCAAAACTTAAAAGGACAAGTCGAAATTTTTAACTGCTTGTTTGAAACTTTTTTAGGAACAAAGCCCGACAGTATTGTGCCACTTCCCGAGTCAGGTTCGGCTAGAAGATACTTTCGATTGGTTTCTGGAAACAAAAGTTTTATTGGCACTTATCATACGGTTACAGAAGAAAACCGCGCCTTTGTAAGTTTTGCGCGCCATTTTTTCAAAATTGGCCTTGCTGTTCCTCAGGTGCTGGCCGTTTCTGATGATTATATCGCTTATATTCAAACAGATTTAGGTGATACAAGCCTCTTCAAACTTGTTCAGGACGCAATGAATCAAGGTGACTTTCATCCTCTTATAATTGATTATTATAAAGATGCGCTAAATAATTTATTGAGATTTCAGATTAAAGGCCATCAAGGCTTAGATTATGGCTTAGCATTTCCTACTAGCCATTTTGATGAAAAAGCCATTCGCGATGACCTCAATTATTTCAAATATTATTTCCTGAAGTTGCATCCAGAAATCGTATATAACGAGGCTGGTTTGGAACATGATTTTGACCTGCTTACAAAGTTTATCGCCCAAGCGCCATCAGATTTTTTTATGTACCGCGATTTTCAGTCGAGGAATATTATGATACATGATGGGAAAACCTATTTTATTGATTTCCAAGGAGGTAGAAGAGGTCCTCTACAATATGATGTGGTATCGCTGCTTTTTCAGGTCAAGGCCCAGATTCCGGAAGAGGTAAAAGCAGAATTACTCAAATACTACCTTCAACAACTTAAAAAACACACCGATGTACAGGCTATACAGTTTGAGCATTATTTTCCGGCATTCGTTTATCTAAGACTGATGCAGGTGCTTGGTGCTTACGGAT
>CAZOEV010000647.1:0-2120 GCA_964578915.1 uncultured Lentimicrobiaceae bacterium | reverse complement strand
TTGAGGTCTGTTTTAATAAATCCAGCACCTGTATTGATATCGGCCACAGCTAGAAAATCGGTATAACGCCCTGTAAACTTACCTTTTAAGCGAACTAATCCAGCAACATCCAACTCCTCAGGGATTTCTATTGCTATTTTTCCGGGCAACTGAAACTGGCGCAAATCATTGGCTGAGGCCTGCAACTTACTCACTTGAACTACCATATCCGTAGTGAAAAAGTCAGGCAGGCCATTCATATTGAAGTTGCCTAAAAAATGGGTTTGCTCTCCATAATTAAAACTAAACTGTTCTGATTTAAAATCACTTACAACACCAGAAACTTTCCCTGAAATATCGAGGTGGTTGGTCATATCAAACATCACAGGAGCAAAATAACCGATATCGGCCATATAAAGGTGCGACGGTTTTACATTGGCTTCCAAACGCACGGAATCTACAAAATCCAAAAAAGCTGAATAACCCTGGTAAAGCAGCTTAAGGTCAAAATAAAGCATCGAATTCTCTGTCTGAATCTCCAGGTTTTTTGCTTCAGACCCTCGCGGAGTGCTAGTGATTTCAGCACGCATATCTTTCAAATAAAAACCTGAGCTATCTCGAACGGTCAACTTGTGTAGATTACCGTAAACCGAATCACCTACAAGCGTTATATCATTAGCTAACAGCGTTAATTCACTAAGGTTCAAATGGCTATAATCAACACCTTCTCCATCTGGATAATCCAAATCTTGGTCCCAATATTGAAAGGCTACATTGCGCATTTCCAGCTGATCGAGTAAAATTTTATACACCGGTGAGTCGCTGGATGCAGTATCTGAAGGGGTAACGAAATAGTCAATTATAAACTGTAGATTTAGGTCATCATTGCTTTCATACTTAATCAAATTAAGCTGAACATTATTCAAAATCAGCCTGTTGATGCGCATAGTCGATGAGAAATCGGTAGGCCTCAGCTGAACATTCATGCTTTCAAGTGCCAGTATAATTTGTTTGTTTTTGTCTTCTACTTGCAAGCCTTTAATGGTCAGTGAGAAATCAATATCCAAGAAAAAAGAATTAATCCTGATCTTCGTTCCAAGCTGTTCTGACAAATAGCCGGCCACCGTGCGAACGGCAAAGGTTTGCACAAAAGGATCACGCAAGGCAGTATAAATACTGACGGGAAAGGCTACAATCACCATCAACAGGACTAAGAAGCTGTTCCTGAGTTTTTTTTTGATACTTTTGTTGCTCAATTTATACGTTTATGATCAGCTATATTTTAGGCATTGAATCTTCCTGCGACGACACTTCGGCAGCGGTGCTAAAAAACACTAAAGTGCTTTCCAATATCATTGCAAATCAGCAAGTTCACGAAAAATTCGGAGGCGTTGTTCCCGAACTTGCTTCGCGTGCTCACCAGCAAAACATCATTCCCGTTATCGATGCCGCTTTAAAGGAGGCAAATATACATAAAAATGATGTGAGCGCTATAGCTTATACGCGTGGTCCGGGCTTATTAGGCTCGCTGCTTGTTGGCTCTTCCTTTGCCAAGGCTTTCGCGCTTTCAATGGATATTCCACTGCTGGAAGTTGACCACATGGAAGCTCATATTCTGGCACATTTTATTCAGGATGAGCCCAATAGTAAAGTCCCTGAATTTCCTTTTCTATGCCTTACCGTATCGGGCGGCCACACCCAAATCGTCTTAGTAAAAGATTATTTCGATATGGAAATAATTGGAAAAACCATTGATGATGCCGCCGGAGAAGCTTTTGACAAAAGCGCAAAAATTATGTCGCTACCCTATCCCGGTGGGCCGGTGATTGATAAATTGGCGCAAAGTGGTAATCCGAAAGCCTTTCAGTTTGCCGAGCCACGAATCCCAGACTTAAATTACAGCTTTAGCGGCCTAAAAACCAGTATTTTATATCTAATTCGTGATGCACTAAAAAAAGATTCGCAGTTTATTGAGAAAAACAAAGCTGATTTATGCGCTTCCATTCAGCATACTATCGTCGAAATTCTGATGAAAAAACTCGTGTTGGCGAGCCAACAAACCGGCATAAAACAAGTGGCCATTGCCGGAGGCGTTTCGGCCAATTCAGGACTTCGAAAAGCCATGCAAGCCGCTGCTGAAA
>CAZOEV010000646.1:0-2124 GCA_964578915.1 uncultured Lentimicrobiaceae bacterium | reverse complement strand
TATAATGCGTTCAATAATAATGATATGCATGATCCAGCAAATGGATATACCAATGTGACTTGGGATCAATTAGCCCTTATGGTAGAAAATGGTTCGTCTGTTTACAACCACGGTTTTATAGATGATGCATCATCAGGAACGGCTTTTATGAATTATAGCATCAAGCGCAATCAGAGTTATATCCGCCGCAAGCTTTACGATGCGCTTCCTGGAGGTGTGAGAACCCGAATTTTAGTTAATCCTAGTGGAAATCAGGCTTGGTCGCAACCAGCTTTTGACAATGGCTACCACATCGCTTTTCGTGTAGGTGGAACAGTAGTGGGCGATAATGGCGTAAATGTTACGGATTTCACGGCCTGGAATCAGGATTATGAGATGAATCGTGTTGATGCTGAAAATGCTGATATGGCTGAATTAGCCAGCTTTATGGCTAACGCAGAAGGAAAGTGGTGGTTACCTACATACAGCCACAGCATTATACAAACTTATGGCGAAACCAAATTCCAAAATGATTTTGGTAATATAGCCGCAACTTATGGCGCGCAAGGTTCTGATATTATTTGGATGTCAACAGAAGAAGAAATAGTGGATTATCTTAGAATTCGTGAGCTTACGCAGGTATCAACTAACTTGGATAACAATACGTTACTCATTTTACTATCTGGCAATATTCCAACTGATCAGCGGTTTTATCCGCTTAGCCTGATTGTGGAAGCTACGGGCGCCAATGTCACCAATATTTTAATAAACGGCGGAACCAACAACAGTTTTAATGGTGTTGGCACACCTAATTCCTTAATAAACTTGGAATGGGATGGCCTTGAGCTGGAGGATCCTGAAGTTTTGGCCAACAATTTTGTTACCATTGCTGAGCAAACCCAGACGCAATACGATTGCTCTATCGCAATGGATTATGTGCTGATGCTTCCTCCTGGTGAGGCGCAGCAAGGTTTCAAAGACCGACTGTGTGAAATCCCAAATGTAGAATATGAAGACGGTTTTTGTGAAGTATGTGAGTTTGATTTAGGCGACGATATTACAATTTGTCAGGGAGAATGCGTTACGCTTGAAATGCCTTTTGCCGACGGCAACACCTATTTATGGAGCAATGATAGCACAACACAAACCATTACTGTTTGTCCTGAAGTTACAACCGAATATTCAGCAAACCTCACTACCATTGGTGGTTGTGAGGCTTCTGATGCCATAACAATTACTGTTTTGGAGGCAGCAGTATTTGATTTGGGCCCTGATCAGGATGTGTGTCAGGGCGACAGCATTTCGTTTGAGTTGCCTTTTTCTGATGATTATGCCTATCGCTGGATAGCCGATGGTATTACTTTGCCTGAAACGAGCAATATTTACGGTTTTGTTGTGCAGGATAGTCTTCAGCTGAAAGCTGAAATAGATAATCCGAATGGTTGTGTGAGTCGCGATTCTTTGCAGATCAACGCGCTTTTTAGGCCTGTTTTTGATTTTGATGAGTTTATCGAAACTTGTCAAAATGACACCATTATTATAGCCGGTCCGGAAGGAGATGACTTTGTTTATGATTGGTATTTGGGTGGTGTCTTGCTCGCCGAAACCACACAACAGCTTGAAATACTGGTTTCTGACACTGCCATGTTATTGCTGGAAGTTACTGCACCAAGTGGTTGCATGGCCGCTGACTCTCTGTGGCTTTACCCTTTGGATACACCGTTAATTGATTTTCCCATCGACATTCAGATTTGCGAAAGCGATACCCTTGTTTTACAAGGACCACAAGGCGACAACTACAGCTATGCCTGGTTTGCCGATGATGAATTGATTGGAGAGACTTCTTTTGAGTTGACTGTCATTGTATATGACACTACAATGATTAGCCTGCATGTGGTTGCACCAACAGGCTGCATTGCAGTAGATTCCGTATTGGTTTTTGCATTGGATTCTCCCATAATTGATGTAACACCCGCACTTACCGAACTGTGCTTTGGCGAAAGTGTTTCACTACAACTCTCTGCTCAAAATGCCGAAGGTTTTGAATGGTGGAATGGCAGCACCGAACAAAGTTTTGACTTTATGCCCACTACCGCTGATACCACTTATTATTTATGGGCTGAAGCATACAATGGCTTTGGCTGC
>CAZOEV010000645.1:0-2124 GCA_964578915.1 uncultured Lentimicrobiaceae bacterium | reverse complement strand
CGAAGATTAGCTGGATCAGTGGGAGAGAAAAAATAAGAACAGTTTCCCGCAGATATCGCAGATTGACGCAGAAAGGAATCAGCGAAAATCAGCGAGATCAGCGGGAGGCAAAATAAGAAAAGTTTCCCGCAGATAGCGCAGATTGACGCAGAAAAGAATCAGCGAGAATCAGCGGGATCAGCGGGAGAAAAAATCAAGAAAGTTTCCCGCAGATAACGCAGATTAACGCAGAAAATAATCAGCGAAAATCAGCGAGATCAGCGGGAGAAAAAAAATAAGAAAGTTTCCCGCGGATAGCGCAGATTAACGCAGAAAAGAATCAGCGAAAATCAGCGAGAATCAGCGAGAGAAAAATGAAGAAAGTTTCCCGCAGATAGCGCAGATTGACGCAGAAAGGAATCAGCGAAGATTAGCTGGATCAGTGGGAGAGAAAAAATAAGAACAGTTTCCCGCAGATAACGCAGATTAACGCAGAAAATAATCAGCGAAGATTAGCGAGATCAGCGGGAGAAAAATGAAGAAAGTTTCCCGCAGATAGCGCAGATTAACGCAGAAAATAATCAGCGAAAATCAGCGAAATCTGTGGGAAATAATTCAATCGTCTATCAAACCCCATAAATCCGATAATGGATTGGGAGCTTTAAAGCAGCAAGCAGTGTTTTTTGTATTTTCGCCAATTCAAAAGAAGTTGAAGATATGGAACAGCTAATACGAACTATTGAAACTGCTTGGGACGATCGGTCGCTGCTACAGAACGCCGCGACAATAACAGCCATTGAAAAGGTAATTGCCTTGTTGGATGCAGGCGAATTGCGCGTTGCAGAGCCTGTTGAAGGGGGCTGGAAGGTGAATGAATGGGTGAAAAAAGCGGTAATTCTTTATTTTCCCACACGCCAAATGGAAACCTTGGAAGTAGGTATGTTGGAGTTTCACGATAAAATTCCGTTGAAGAAAAACTATGCCGCACTGGGCGTTCGTGTTGTTCCTCATGCTATTGCGCGCTATGGCGCTTTTTTGGCCAAAGGCGTAATTATGATGCCTTCGTATGTAAATATTGGCGCTTATGTAGGCTCGGGATCGATGGTAGATACTTGGGCTACAGTGGGTTCGTGTGCGCAAATTGGTGCCAATGTGCATCTGAGCGGCGGCGTGGGCATTGGCGGTGTGCTGGAACCTGTGCAGGCTGCTCCCGTAATTATTGAAGACGACTGCTTTATTGGCTCACGTGCCATCGTGGTGGAAGGTGTTCATATTGAACGCGAAGCCGTGCTCGGCGCGAATGTGGTGCTTACCAAATCAACGCGTATTATTGATGTTAGTGGCAACCAACCGAAAGAATATAAAGGTTTTGTGCCTGCGCGATCGGTGGTTATTCCTGGTAGTTTGCCCAAGGAATTTCCGGCAGGAACTTATCAAGTGCCGTGTGCACTAATTATTGGAAAACGTAAAGAATCAACCGATCGTAAGACTTCATTGAATGACGCCTTACGCGAATATGATATTGTAATTTAAAACTGAAAATATGTCATTCTGGAGAGTAATATTATGCATCATTTTCCCGCCATTGGCGGTGATTGACAAAGGATGTGGTTCAATACTTATTATTGTGCTGCTCACACTAGCCGGCTGGATTCCGGGTGTGATTGGGGCGCTGGTGATTAATAATAAGTAGAGTTTTATTGAAAGTCAAATAAGGCAATTCGTAAGGCTTAATATAACTTTTTATACATAAAAACTAAAATATGCTTTGTCTTCGTTCACGAACAAACTGTCCGGCCTTTAACCTGGCCACAGAAGAATTTTTGTTGAATAACAAATTGGAAGACTGTTTCTATTTATATATCAATAGTCCGTCCATTATCGTGGGCAAGCACCAAAACTCACTGGCCGAAATCAATGTGGATTATGTGAAAGAGAATAATATTGAAGTGATTAGGCGCTTGTCGGGAGGTGGGGCTGTGTTTCATGATCCGGGAAATTTGAATTTTAGCTTTATTATGACGGAGCAAGAGGATAAATCCGGAGATTTCAGAAAATATACACAGCCAATACTGGATGTATTGAAATCATTGGGCGTAGATGCCAAGTTTGAGGGCAGAAACGATATGACTATTGAGGGAAAAA